>CAYTTU010000142.1:0-7798 GCA_964440905.1 uncultured Acidimicrobiia bacterium
GGCCGTCGCCAGGGCCCACCCGATCCCGGACGAGGCCCCGGTCACAACGATGTGGCGGCCCGTAAGCACGTGGAGAGGTTAGGGAGGCGATCAAGGACTCCGGGGTCACGGGTCGCCCGACGCCCGACTCCCGACGCCAGCCGGACCGCACCTCTCAGCGACTCCTGGCGGGCGTCGGGTAGCGGGTGACGGGCCACGGTGGGCGAACGCGTGTTCCATTCTGCCCCAAAAGGGTCTGATGTGGTTGACGGGGGGAAGAAAGTGGGCGAAAGTGGCACGAAGTGGAGGCGGGACCCGGCTGGGACCCGCCTCTTCCAACCGCCAGGCGAAGTGGAGGCGGTGCGGTGACAAAGGAAACGGAGACCCCGGGTGTTTCTCGGCGAGTACCAGCACAGCGTGGACGAAAAGGGCCGCATCGTGATGCCGGCCAAGTTTCGCGAGCGACTCGAGGCCGGAGCCGTGGTCACCAAGGGTCAGGAGCGGTGTCTCTACGTGTTTCCTCAGGATCGGTGGGCGGACGAGGTGGCCAAGGTGAGCCGCCTGCCGCGCACCAATCGCCGCAACCGCGACTACGCCCGCGCCTTCTTCGGCGGCGCCAGCGACCTGCAGATGGACAAGCAGGGCCGACTCCCGGTTCCACAGCCATTGCGCTCCTTCGCCGGATTGGAGAAGGACGTGGTGGTGGTGGGAGTGAGCGATCGCCTCGAGATCTGGGATGCGGCCTCCTGGCAGAGCCTCTCCTCCCAGGCCGACGAGTTGTACGCCGGCATCGAGGAAGCGCTCAGCGAGGAAGGAATCTGAATGACCGACTCATCGTCAGCCCCCTGGATGCCATGTGGAAATCCCCATACTCCGCCCGCTTCCATTTTGGCGCCAGCGTTCCGGGGGGCTGACGATGAGCCGGTCTGCGACCCCGTATCACGTTCCGGTGCTCGCCGCCAAGGTGGTGGAGGCGATCAGCGTGATCGAGCCCGCGGTGGTGCTCGACGCCACCTTTGGGGGCGGCGGCCATACCCGGGCGCTGCTGGCGGCTCGCCCCGGACTGCGGGTGATCGCCGTGGACCGCGACCCGGACGCCGCCGCCGGGGCGGCAGCTCTGCACGGGGTGTCGTTCCACCTCGCCGACTTTCGGGATCTGGAATCGATCGTCGAGGAGGAGGGACTCGATGAACTCGATGGCGCCGTTTTCGACCTCGGTGTCTCGTCGCATCAGCTCGACGTGGGGGAGCGAGGCTTCTCCTATCGGAGCCCCGGCCCTCTCGACATGCGGATGGGCCCGGATGCAGCCCATGACGCCGGGCACTACGTCAACCGTGTCCCGGTCGCAGACCTTGCCGGCATCATCCGCCGTTTTGGCGAGGAGCGATACGCCGGCCGCATCGCCGCGGCGATCGTCGCCGCCCGCCCGATCGACGACACGGCACGGCTCGCCGAGGTCA
Organism: uncultured Acidimicrobiia bacterium; assembly: GCA_964440905.1. Classification (GTDB taxonomy): domain Bacteria; phylum Actinomycetota; class Acidimicrobiia; order Spongiisociales; family UBA11373; genus UBA11373. The sequence goes on from CAYTTU010000142.1 coordinate 1,440, forward strand.
TCGCGGCGGCAGTGCCGGCTCGGGCTCGGGACCACGGTCACCCGGCTCGGCGAACCTTCCAAGCCATTCGGATCGCCGTCAACGACGAGCTCGTGGCGCTCCCCGCAGCCCTTGATGCTGCCCTGCGGCTGCTGCGACGCGGAGGTCGGATTGCCGTGATCTCCTATCACTCCCTCGAGGATCGAATCGTGAAGCGCCGGTTTGCCGCCGGAGCCACCGGATGCATCTGCCCCCCGGATCTTCCCGTGTGCGGGTGCGGTCGCACCGCCGAGCTGCGTCTGGTGCCGCGCCGCGCCATCGTTCCCGATGAAGCCGAGGTGGCCGCCAACCCCAGGGCGCGCAGCGCCCGCCTCCGCGTCGCGGAGAAGATCTAGATGGTCGCCCGCACCCATCCCGGCGGTCTTGCGGTCGGACGGCGGTTCCACGTCGTGATCGATCCCCGGGCGCGTCGCCGCCGGGTCGGGTCGTGGATCGCGCTCGGGTTCATCATGGCGGCGCTGTTCTTCGTGATGATCTCGACCCGGGTCGCCCTGGATCAGAACGCCTTCATTCTTGAGGACATCCGCCGCCAGATCGCCGTCGAGGAGAGCCGGTACTGGGACCTGCGGCTCCGCCTTGCCGAATTGCAGGCGCCGGAGCGGATCGCCGCGGCGGCCGAGGAGATGGGGATGGTGTACCCCGCGGAGATGGTCACGATCGAGGTTCCCGGACTGGGATCACCCGGTCCTGGGGTGGAAGAACGCTGGACCGACCTGAAGATGCTGCTCGGCGCCCAGCCCTAAGGGGACGGCACCGAGGAGAGGAGCCGGTCGGTCCGGCTCCGGCGGGGGCATCCCGAGGGATGCCGAGGAGGAGACGCATGGGTTCGCGGCCGTTTCGGCCAAACGCGCGGCTGATGGTGGTGGGCATCGTTCTGGTGCTCGCCTGGACCGCCATTGGCTATCGGCTCACCGTAGTCCAAGGAGCGCGTGCCGAGGAGTTCGCTGCCCGGGGTCTCGATCAGCGCCTGCAGCGCCTCACCCTCGCCGCCGACCGGGGCACCATCTTCGACCGCGACGGCCGGGAACTGGCTGTCACCGTCGACTCGATCTCGGTGTACGCCAATCCGCGCGAGGTGGCAGATCCGGTCGAGGCGGCCCGGGTGATCGCCCCGCTCTTGGGCCGAGAGGTGCGCTCGGTGACTGACGATCTCGCCGCCGACACCGAGTTCGTCTACCTGGCGCGTCAGCTCGACCTGGCGATGGCCACGACCATCCGCGATGCGGACGTTCCCGGGGTGTACACCCTGGTCGAGCCGAAGCGGGTGTATCCCGCCGGTGATCTCGCGGCCCATGTGGTCGGTTTCGTCCGCTCCGGGGACAACGTCGGTCTCGAAGGGCTGGAGCTGTTCTACGACGAGGCGCTGGCGGGGCGGCCGGGCTCGCTGCTGGTGGAGCTCGACCCCGGAGGGGTGGCGATCCCCCAGGGGGAGTACCAGGTGGAACCCGCCGAACCCGGATCGGATCTGGTGCTCACCATCAAGACCGAGATCCAGTTCGCCGCGGCTCGTGCCCTCGCCGACGCCATGGAGCGCACTGGTTCCGCCTCGGGATCGATCGTGGTCATCGATCCCGCCACCGGGGCCATCCTGGCGATGGTGAATCTCCCCACGTTCGATCCCAGCTCCCGCAGTGGCATTTCGGATGCGACGGTGCGTAACCGCGCCGTCACCGACGTGTTCGAGCCGGGATCGACGCAGAAGCTGGTGACCATTGCTGCCGCGTTGGAGACGGGCGTGGTGACGCCGGGGACCACCTTCGAGATTCCCGAGAAGATCGAGATTCTCGACACCGTGTTCGAGGACTTCACCGAGCACGACGCGATCCTCACTGTCACCCAGATCGTGACCCACTCCTCGAATCTGGGAACCATCCTGATCGGGGAACGGCTCGGCGCCAGGCGGCTTCACGATTACATGGCTCTCTTTGGGCAGGGCGCCGCCACCGGGGTCGACTTCCCCGGCGAGGCGCCCGGGGTGCTGCGCGCCCCCGAAGACTGGTGTATCACCACCTGTGTCGCCGGCACCTCGATCGGCTATCGGGTGTCGGTCACCGCGCTGCAGATGGCGATGGTGTATGCCACTGTCGCCAACGACGGGGTGTGGGTGCAGCCGCACTTCGTCGCCGAGATCGTCGACGGCGATGGTGGCCGGGTGGCCTTCGAGGCCGAGAGACGCCAGGTGCTCTCGGCAGCCACTGCCGCTCAGATGCGGGCGATGCTGGAAGCCGTGGTCGAGTTGGGCACCGGCACCCAGGCAGCGGTGGCCGGATACCGGGTCGGCGGCAAGACCGGGACCACCGAGAAGTATCTCGAGGCCGAAGGGGTGTACAGCCCCGACGAGGTGGTGGCCAGTTTCATCGGCATGGCTCCCATCGACCATCCCCGGGTGGTGGTGGCGGTGGTGCTCGACTCGCCGCAGCACAACGCCACCGGCGGAAGCGGGGCGGCGCCGGTGTTCAGCGCGGTGACCCTGGCGGCGCTCAACCAGCTGGGGGTGACGCCCGATGGCCGTTGAACCGGTGACCCTGCAGCGGCTCGCCGCTGTCGCCGACGGCACCGTGGTCGGCGACGCCGCGGTGACCGTCGCCGACGTCACCCACGACTCCCGCGCCGCCGGACCGGGGGTGCTGTTCGTCGCCGTTCCCGGCACACGGGTCGATGGTCACGGGTTCGTCCCCGCCGCGGTGGCTGCCGGGTCGCCTGCGGTGTGCGTCACCCCGGGCCACACCGCCGCGGTCCCGGCGATCGTGGTGTCCGATACCCGGAGCGCCCTGGCTCCGCTCGCCGCCGAGGTGCACGGCCGGCCCGCCGATCGGCTCCGCCTCGTGGGCGTCACCGGCACCAATGGCAAGACGACGGTCACCCACATCGTCGAGAGCATCTGCACCGCCGCCGGCATTCCCGCCGCGGTGGCGGGCACGGTGGGGGCACGCATCCGGGGCCGGGTGCTTCCGATGGACCGGACCACACCCGAAGCCCCCGACTTTCAGCGCCTGCTGCGAGTCATGGTCGAAGCCGGGGTGGACGTCGCCGCGGTCGAGGTGTCATCCCACGCCCTCACCCTGGGGCGGGTGGCCGCCACCGGGTTCCGCGTCGGAGCGTTCACCAACCTCTCTCAGGACCATCTGGATTTCCACGGCGACATGACCGCCTACGAGGCGGCCAAGGCGACGCTGTTCGCCTCCTGCGAACAGGCGGTGATCTGGATCGACGACGCCGCCGGGAGCCGGATTGCTGCCGCCGCCCGCATCCCGGTGGTTCGGGTGGGAACCGGAGCCGACGCCGATCTGGTGGTGCGCACCGTGTCCGCCGACTTCACCGGTTCCGAGTTCACCGTCGCCGGCCCGGGATTCGAGTGGCGGCTGCGGGTGCCGCTCCCCGGCGATTTCAACGTCGCCAATGCCGCCATCGCCGCCGCTTGCGCTCGCGCCCTGGGAATCGGCCCCGAGGCGATCGCTGCCGGGGTGTCCGGGGTGTCCGGGGTGCCGGGCCGTTTCGAGCTCGTCGCCAACCGTCGCGGTCTCACCGTGGCGGTGGACTACGCCCACACCCCCGACGGTATCGCCGCAGTCATCGCGGCAGCCGGCCGGATCCAGGCGGGGCGGGGCCGGGTGATCGCAGTGGTCGGCGCCGGTGGTGATCGGGATCGCGCCAAGCGCCCGCTCATGGGCGCCGCGGCCTGCGCCGCCGACATCGCCGTGCTCACCACCGACAACCCTCGCCGGGAGCGTCCCGAGGACATCCTGGCCGAGGTGGTCGCCGGGATCACCGGGGGAGCCGAGGTGATCGTGGAGCTCGATCGCCGCCGGGCCATCCGCCGCGCCATCGAGTCGGCCCGTCCCGGTGACGCGGTGCTGGTTCTCGGCAAGGGCCACGAGCAGAACCAGGACTTCGGGGATCGGGTGATCCCGTTCGACGATCGTCGGGTCGCCGCCGAGGAGGCCGATCGGCCATGAGATGGGATCTCGACACCATCGCCGCCGCGACCGGAGGAGTCGCGGTCGGCCACGCCGTGGTCACCGGTGTCGTGGCCGACTCGCGCCGGGTCACCCCGGGGGTGCTCTTCGTGGCGTTGCGCGGGAGCCGGGTCGACGGTCACGAGTTCGCCGCGGCGGCGATGACCGCCGGCGCTGCAGCACTGTTGGTGGAGCCGGGACGCCTTCCCGACGGATGCTCCGGAGTGGAGGTGGCCGATCCCGCCGCCGGCCTACTCGCTCTAGGGGCGGCGCGGCGCAACGAGCTGACGGTGCCGGTGGTGGCGATCACAGGTAGCAGCGGCAAGACCACCACCAAGGACTTCACCGCCGCGGTGCTCGGACCGGGCGCCCATGCCGCCCCCGACTCGTACAACAACGAGGTCGGGGTGCCGCTCACCGTTCTCTCGTGCCCCGATGACGCCACTGCCATGGTGCTCGAGGTGGGGAGCCGGGGGATCGGACACATCGCCGCCCTAGCGGCACTGGTGCGTCCCGATGTGGCGGTCGTCACCAACATCGGTCCGGCCCACATGGAGTACTTCGGCGACATCGCCACCACCCGGCGGGCCAAATGGGAGCTGGTCGAGGCGCTCGCTCCGGGGGGCACCGCGGTGCTCCCCTCCGACGATGCCGATCTCACCGGCCGGGGTCACCCCCGGGTACTCACCTTCGGGGAGGACACCGGTGCCGATGTGTTCGTGTCCGCGGTCACGCTGGACGCCGTCGGCCGCCCCGCCTTCACCATTGCCCATCACGGGCAGCAACTGCCGGTGTCCCTGACGGTCGCCGGGCGGCACCAGCCGCGCAACGCCGCGGCCGCGGTTGCCGCCGCCCTGGTCGTCGGGATCCCGCTGGAGACCGCGGTGTCCCGACTCGCCGGCGCCAAGGTGTCGCGCTGGCGCATGGAGGTGGCACAGCGCAAAGTCCCCGGGGGAACGGTGACGGTGGTCAACGACGCCTACAACGCCAACCCGGCGTCGATGGAGGCCGCCCTGGAGACGGTGGCGGCACTGCCGGGGCGTCATCTCGCGGTGCTGGGAATGATGCATGAGCTCGGCCCGGCGGCCCCCGCGCTGCACGAGGCGGTGGGTCGGTTCGCCGCCGACCTCGGATTCGTGGTGATCGTCGTCGGCGACGATCCCGGCATCGCCCGCGGCGCCGGCGGATCCCTCGCCGCCGCGGTGGCCGATGCCGGAGCCGCCGCAGCCACGGTACGGTCGCTGCTGCACCCGGGCGACGTGGTGTTGATCAAGGCCTCGCGGGCGACGGGGCTGGAGTCCCTTGCCGGGATGATCGGAGGAGGTGCCGCGGCATGATCGCCATGCTGCTTTCGGCGGGGGTGGCGTTCTTCGTCACCATCGTGCTCACCCCGGTGGCGATTCGGTTCTTCCGCCGCCAGGGGGTGGGCCAGTTCATCCAGGACGAGGTCGATCACGCCCACAAGCAGGGCACTCCGACGATGGGCGGCCTGGTGATCATCCTCGCCGTCGTGCTCGGCTGGCTGGCCGGTCACCTCGATGCCCGTACTCCCGAGGGCGACATCAGCCTCAACTTCAAACCCTTCCACACCCCGGGACTGCTGGTGCTGCTCGCCTTCGTCGGTATGGGGCTGATCGGATTCCTCGACGACCTCGCCAAGGTCACCCGAGCGCGCAACCTGGGATTGAAGAAGAGGTGGAAGTTCCTCGGCCAGCTGGCGATTTCCAGCCTGTTCGCCTGGGGGGCGATCGGCTACGGGGCCACCACCGAACTCGCCTTCACCCGCCCCCTCGGGGTCGAGCTGGCGTGGTGGGCCTATGTGCTGTGGGTGCTGGTGATGCTGACTGCCGCCTCCAACGCGGTGAACATCACCGACGGACTCGACGGGCTGGCATCAGGATCGGCGGCACTGGTGTTCGGGGCGTTCGTCATCATGACGTTCTGGCAGTTCCGCCATCCCGAGTTCTACGCCGTGGTGGGGACCCTGGAGATGGCGATGCTGTCCGCCGGTCTCGTCGGCGCCACCCTCGGGTTCCTGTGGTGGAACACCGCCCCGGCCAAGATCATCATGGGCGACACCGGCTCTCAGGCGCTGGGGGGCGCCATGGCCGCGCTGGCCCTGCTCAGCAACACCCACTTGCTGCTGGTGGTGCTCGGCGGCCTCTACGTGCTGGAGACGGCGTCGGTGATCCTCCAGGTGCTGTCGTTCCGCGGATTCGGCAGGCGCATCTTCCGCATGGCGCCGTTGCACCACCACTTCGAGTTGAAGGGATGGCCCGAGACCACCGTGATCGTCCGCTTCTGGATTCTGGCGGCGCTCTTCGTGGCGCTGGGCCTGGGACTGTTCTACGGAGACTTCATCAC
>CAYTTU010000143.1:0-11426 GCA_964440905.1 uncultured Acidimicrobiia bacterium
ATGGGCGATACCCGCCAGGGCCATCGCGGACTCGTCGTCGAGACCGAGGAGCACCAGAGCGGCATCGACGTCGGCAGGCAGCGGAGCCCGACCGAGGGCGGCGGCACGCGCCGCCACCACCGCCGCCACCAGCGCGGTCACATCGGCGGCGACGGACTCCCCGCCGGGGAGGTCGCGACGCTTTACGAGGCGCAGAGCGAAACCAGCGTCAGGCCCAGGGGCGCCGAATCCATCCCCCCGGGGCACCGCCCCGGGTCCGCCGAGATCCCCGGGCCGATCCGGTGACCAGCGGCGCGGCGCCGGCGGGTGGGCCGTGTGCCGGGGCAGGTCCTCGATTCCGAGCGGGACATTGGGTTGCTGACCCACGATGCCTCCTAGACGAAGTCCAGCCAATGGCGGTAGGCGGGCAACTCGCCCCGCACCGCCGCCATGTACATCTCTTGAGCCTGTCGGGTGACCGCTCCCGGGGCCCCGTCCCCGATCGGGCGGTCGTCGACCTCGCGGATCGGTGTCACCTCGGCTGCGGTCCCGGTGAAGAACAGCTCATCGGCCCGATAGAGATCCGACCTCATCATCTGGCACTCCTCGACAGTCATGCCGCGGTCGGCGAGCAGCTGCATCACCGAGTCGCGGGTTATTCCAGGAAGGATCCCGGTCGCTGGAGACGGGGTGCGCACCACGCCGCCACGCACCACGAACACGTTCTCCCCGGTCCCCTCGGCCACGAATCCGGCCCCGTTCAGCATCAGCGCCTCGTCGTAACCGCCCGCGAGCGCCTCTTGCTTGGCGAGCACGCTGTTCATATATTGCCCGGCGCCTTTGGCATCGGGGATGAACGAGGTGTGATCGAACCGGCGCCACGAGGACACCCGTACCCGCACTCCCTTCTCGAGCCCCTCTGCCCCGAGATATGCCGACCACTCGAAGGCGACGATGGCGGCGCGCACGACGGCACCCTGCGGGTTGAGCCCGATGGAGCCGGTGCCGTAGAAGACGATGGGCCGCAGGTAGCAGGCTCGCAGCTCGTTGGCCCGGATGAGCTCCTTGCTCGCCGCGGCGAATTGCGCCCCGGTCCACTCCAGCGGGATGCGATAGGCGCGCGCCGATGCCTCGAGCCGACTCATGTGGTCGCCGAGGCGGAAGACTGCCGTGCCGTCGGCGGTGGCGTAGGCGCGGATTCCCTCGAACACACCGGACCCGTAGTGAAGACCATGGGACAGGACGTGGACGGTGGCCTGCTCCCACGGCACCATCTCGCCGTCCATCCAGATGTAGCGGGTCGGGCTCAGCATGGGCTCCCCCTATGTTGTCACACCGAGGTGGCGACGGTGCCAGTCGACGATCGCCTCGAACCGCTCCTTGCGATAGCGGGGCTTTCCGGACCGCGACAGCTCGTGACCGCTTCCCGGGAATCGCAGCATCTCCGCCTCGACCCCCTGAGCAACGAGAACGGCGAAGAATTGCTCCGCCTGCTCGATTGGACAGCGGTAGTCCTCCTCGGAGTGGATCAAGAGGCAAGGGGTGACGATGCGGTCTGCCACCGCCAGTGGGCTGGCGGCGAACATCCGATCCCAGTCGCGCCGTTCCCCGGTTCCCAAGTAGTTGCCGGGGAACGTGAGGCCGATGTCGGAGGTCCCGTAGAACGATGTCCACGAGTAGACCCCGCGTTCGGGCACTGCGGACTTCCAGCGGTGATCCACCGGGAGGATTCGTCCGGTCATAAAGCCGCCATAGGACCCGCCCATGATCCCCATCCGATCCGGGTCGAGCCGGGGATGACGCTCCAGGGCAGCGTCGACCACCGCCAGGATGTCCTCCAGGTCGGGGGGACGCTCCTCGTGCCACCTCCCGACCGGAGTGCGCACGAACTCGGTGCCCCGCCCCGACGAGCCGCGCGGGTTACATGCCACCACTCCGAAACCGGCGCCGACGTATACCTGGAACTCGTCGAAGAAGCCGGAACCGAATTGGGTCGCCGGTCCTCCGTGGATGTTGAGCAACAGCGGCACCTTGTCGTTGCCGGGGGGAAGGAGTACCCAGGCGTCGAGATCTACCCCGTCGTGCTCGACCAGGAAATGCTCTGGCTCCACCAAGCCCGCGCCGGAACGGAACCCGCCGTTGAGGTCGGTGAGTACGGTCTCCCTCCCCTGCTCCCACCACACCAATTCACCGGGATCGGTGGGAGCACTCACCGTCAGGGCCATCGCCGTCCCATCGGGACGGGTCGTCATACCGGTCACGGTCCGGAGTCCTCCGGCGACATCGCTCCACGACCCGTCCGGCACCACCTCGACCACCCGGACCACGCCGCGATCCTCGAGCAGCGATCGGAAGCCCCCGTTCGACAGCCACTGCGGACCCGACGGGGCCACCGCCGGCGCCGGTACCGCGAAATTGCGATCGAGGACGGCAGCGAGACGTACCGGCCCTGACGCCTCGAGGCGCCACACCCCCGACACCCGCGGGTATCCCCACGGGTTGGGGTCACCTACCAGGTGCAGGATGCCATCACCGCGGTACGACATCTCGGCCCACGAACCGCGCTCCACCAGGGCGACGGGGTCGCCTCCGCTGATCGCCACCTCCCAGGCCTGGGTGCCCGGGTCCACGTAGCGACGAGCATGACGGGCGGCGACGAACCCCACGGCCCCGCCGTCGGGGCGCCACTTCACGCCGCCGTCGCGGTGGTCACCTGAGGTGAGCGCCACCGGGTCGCCGCCGGTGGGTTCCAGCAAGTACACGTTGCGCCGGCGATCGTTGAGCCACCCGAGGTTGTCGAACCGATAACCGGACTCACGCAGCCGGCGGGGACGCCGTTTGCGCTCCTCGTCGGTGAGGTCGGGCTCGAGCCACTCGGAGCCAACCACCGCCAACCGGGTTCCATCGGGCGACCATTCCGCCTCGGTGGCCCCCAGCCCGAACGACGAGATCACCGCCGCCTCGCCTCCCCCGACGCCCATCACCGCCACCTGGGCAGGCTTGCCCGGCTCGCCGCTGGCGCGGAGGAACACCAGGCGGCTCCCGTCGGGCGACCATCGCGGCCGAGTGTCGGCGGGACCGTGGGTGAAGGCACGGACGGTCGCGCCGTCCCACAGCCATATGCGCCGGTCGTAGTGATCGTTCTCGAGGTCCATGCGCGACACGACGAAGGCGATACGGACGCCATCGGGATGCAGCTGCGGATCGGATGGGGTGGCGTATCCGCCGAGGTCGTCAGGAGTCATGTGCCGAGGCTAGGCATCCCTCCAGACCGTCGTAACCGAGCCCGGGGGCCGCCGGGCTACCGTCCCAGCGATGCGGCGCCTACTCGCCTCCTCTCTGGGCCTCGGGCTCATTCCGCGCACCTGGTGGGGCGACGACCGCGGGGCGGGCACATTCGGGGCGGCTTTGGGCGCCGCCATCAGCGGCGGATTCCTGGCGATCGGTGCGCCCTGGTGGGTCACCGCCGGGGTCGGCGGCGGATTGATAGTCCTCACGCTCATCGTGGCTCGGCCTTTCTGTGCCAATGGTGCCGACCCGGGATGGGTCACCCTCGACGAGACCGCGGGAACCCTGGTCGCCACCATCGGTTTGGGAGGATGGGCCTGGGTGGTGGCCGTGGTGGTGGCCCGCCTCGCCGACATCTTCAAGGTCCTTCCCGGCGTGGGCGCCGCCGAAAGGCTCCCCGGCGCCGTCGGGGTGACCGCCGACGACGTGGTTGCCGGGCTCTACGGCCTGGCCGCAGGCTGGCTGCTCACTGCATGGTGACCGCACCATCTCCCCAGGTCAGGCGCCGGCTCACCGCGGTTCTCTTCGGGGCGGTCAGCATCGGAAGGACCGGATACATCGCGGCGGTGACGGTGACCACGCTGGTCGCCAAGGACATGCTCGGCTCGGCCACACTCGCCGGGGTGCCCGGGGCCGTGGGAGTGCTCGGAACCGCGCTCGGCGGGCACCGATTGTCGGCGTTCATGGCGCGTCACGGACGCCGCCGCGGTCTCGCCTTGGGATATGCGGTCATGGCGGCGGGTGCCGCCGGAGCCGCCGCGGCCACGGCGCTGGGATCCTTCCCGCTCCTCGTCATGGCTCTTGCCGTGTTTGGTTTCGGGGCGAGCGCAGACAGCCTGAGTCGTTATGCGGCTGCCGACGTCCATCCGCCAGAGCGCCGCAGCGCGGCGATCGCCACCGTGGTGTGGGCCGGGACCATCGGTTCGGTGTTCGGGCCGATGCTGCTCGCCCCTGCCGAGGGTCTGGGCCGGGCCGTCGGAGTCGATCCACTCGCCGGCTCCTACATGGTGGCGGCAGCGTTGGCCGCACTGGCTCTCGTAGTGATGGCGCTGCTGCTGCGGCCCGATCCACTGCAGTTCGCCCCGGCGGTGACACCCGCGGTCCGCGGGGACCGGCTGGAGCGCACCGTCGTCGCTCGGACTGCGGTGGTGAGCCTGGCGGTGGGCCAGGCGGTCATGGTGCTGATCATGGTGATGACCCCGATCCACGTGCGCGACCACGGCCACGACCTCGGCACGGTCGGGATCATCATCGCCGCCCACACCTTCGGGATGTTCGCCGTGTCCCCCCTCACCGGCTTCCTCGCCGACAGGGTGGGGCGGGTTCCGGTGATCCTCACCGGTCACGGCGTGCTGGCTCTGGCGGCCGTGATGGCAGCGATCGCCGACGAGGCATCGGTCACCACCCTGACAGTCGCCCTCTTCTTGCTGGGACTGGGATGGAACTTCTCGTTTGTGGCGGGGAGTGCCCTGCTCACCGAAGGGGCACCGCCGGGGAGCCGGGTGCGACTGCAGGGGTACGGCGATGCGGTCGTGTGGACCGCTGGCGCGGTCGCCGGATTGTCGTCGGGCCTGCTGCTCGAGGCCGGCTCCTACGCGATCTTGTGCATCGTGGCCGGGCTGCTGACCATCGTTCCGGTCGCCGTGACCGTGAACCTCCGCAGACCGGCTCCAGTGTCGGCCGAAGGCTGACGGCCTCCCGACTACCTGATGTTGAAGTACCAGATCCAGGCGCCGACGCTGAGCAGTCCGCCGAAGATCACCGACTTGATCGCCGACTTCATGATCCCCCATACGAAGAGGATGGCCGTGAGCACCCCGACCCCGATGAGGATGGCGAGCAGCACCGGATTGGCCTTGACGGTGGCGACGATCTCGTTGGCGTTGTCCGGGATCGTGATCGGAATCTGCGCGAGTAGCCAGAGCATCGCAGCCAGGTTAGGGCGGTCGGTGCGATCCGCATGCGATCTCGGCCCGGTCAGCTGAATCCGAGCGCGTCGTAACATGACCGCCCATGCCCCCGGCACGACGGCTCAACCCATTCGTCGCGGCCGCCCTTTCCGCGGTCCTCCCCGGAGCCGGACAGTGGTACGTCGGCAACCGGCGTCGCGCCCGGGCCTATCTGCTGGTGACGGTCGCCCTGGTGATGCCGGCGATCCTCCTCTACGTGATGGTGTTCTACGTGAGCGGGATCGGATTCGCCGTGACGTTGTCACGGCCCTTCTTCGAGAACCCCGAGTTGCTCGGGCTGCTCCTGGTGGCCAACGCCGCTCTGCTCGTGTTCCGCGCCCTGGTGGTGGTGGATGCCTTTCTTTCTGCTCGGGGTCGCAGCCTGGGCGGCAGTGCCTCGGCGGGTGCGGTCATGGTCGGGCTGGCCTTCGTGCTGTTCCTCACCGCGGTGCCGCACTACTGGGTCGGCGAGCGCAACCTGGCGATGTACACCGCCTTCACCCACGACTACAACGTCGACCCGGGCCAGGTCGACATCGGCGACGTCACCACTACCACGGGATCGGGCATCACGATCGTGACGACCACGACTCTTCCCCTGTCGGACGCCTTCCCCGACGAGGGCCGGGTCAACGTCCTGCTTCTCGGCGCCGACTCGGGAGAGGGCCGGGAAAGCATCCGCACCGACACCATGGTGGTCGTCAGCATCGACCCGGAGACCGGCTGGACCGCGATGTTCAGCATCCCCCGCAACCTGCGCCGGGTCCCGCTGCCTCCCGACCACCCCGCGGCGACATGGTGGGGCGACACCTGCCCCGGGTGTTATCCGCAGCTGCTCAATCTGATGTACGCCGACGGTCTCACTCGGCCGGACCTGTGGGGCGGTCCCAATTCCGGCGCCAATGCCATCAAGGCGACCATAGGTCATCTGCTCGGCATCGAGATGCACTACTACGCCATGGTCGACATGGTGGGCTTCATCGCCATCGTCGACGCCATCGGGGGCATCGACATCGAGGTACCGGAGCGGGTCTACAACCCCGAGTACAACTTCGCCCCCGGAGAGGAGAACCAGGTCCTCGACATCCCCGCCGGACTGCAGCATCTCGACGGGCGCACGGCATTGGGATACGCCCGCTCCCGGGCGCAAGGCAACGACTTCGACCGCATGAGCAAGCAGCGCTGTGTGCTGCAGGCGATCGCCGCGCAGACCGACCCGGTGACCGCCATCAGGGAGCTGCCCACCCTGGTGGAAGTGATCACCGCGAACGTGTTCACGGACATACCGGTCAGCGCCCTCCCGGACTTCGTCAGCCTCCTGGAGAAGTTCGAGGCGGACGAAGTGCTCTCGGTGCGGTACATGCCCGATGCCCCGGAGTTCGCCGGCACCGAGATCTCTTACATCGCCGAGTTCACCGCCGATCGCTACCCGATACCCGACCGCGACTTCATCGCCGAGCGCACCGAGATTGCCCTGAGCCTGCCGCCCCTGGAGGCGATCGAGGTACTCAACCTGCAGAAGCTCGAGGACGTCTGCAAGATCACTGGGTGAGCCCCGCGGCCATCGCCCGACAGGCGATGGCCCGGCGCAGATCGTCGTCTTCCTCGATCAACATCCGCCGCAGCATCGGGCCCACCGTCGCACCGTCGAGCACGGCAGCAATGCGTCCACGGAGTTCCTCGTCGACTCGGTGGCGGGGGAAGAACACCCGAAAGTAGGCCCGCGCCGCCTCCGCCTCCCACTCGGAGAACAGACCGGGGAGCCCGGCGAAGAACTGCGCCACGAAGGGCTCGACGATCGCCGCCTGCTTGCGCCACCAAAAGCCGTTGCCGGCGGCACGCAGCAGGAACAGCGACGAGTACCCGTTGCCGTGCGCCCGATCCCACACCTCCTGCTTCACCGCGGCATCGGGTCGGGCCGCGGCGGCGGTGATCAGATTGCGCTCCCCGCGGTCCGTGGGGTCACGGCGCCGCTCATCCTCCAGCCGGGCATCGGCGTCGTCCAGGTCGAGCGAAGCCCACCGGATCGCCACCGACCAGCGCATGTCCTGGTCGACCGCCAGCCCTTCGGGTGGGGCGTCCACCAACGCTGCAGCGGTTCTGGCGTCCGGCGCGGTCACCGCAGTCGCGATCAGCGCCCGCCCCCACAGCACCCGGACGTCCCCCGGCGGTGCCGCGGCGATAGCCCGTTGCGCCGCGGCGACGAAGACAGAGGCGGCGGCGTCGATGCCGTCCTCGGGGACGAAACGGGCGATCACCCCGGCGACGGTGGCGACCACCATGTCCAGCACCCCCAGCGAGCGCTCGGCGGGGAGGTGGCGATCCACGAGGTCGAGATAGCGCAGCGAGGACAGCTGCTGGTCGCGCACCATCTCGAAAAGCGACGCCCACACCTGCTGGCGCAGCAGGTTGTCGGTGAGCATGCCCAAGTTCGACTCCGCCCATGCCACCGAGTCGGAATCGAGCGAAATCTTGGCGTAGGCGTGGTCCCCCAGATTGGGATACACGAAGTCGGGCACGGCGCTTCCCTCGGCGGCCGGAATCCGCGCCACCACGTCCTCGAGCACGGCGGGCACGGCGCTCATGGAGCCGTCGGCGGCGACAAACGCCACGTCGAGGTGGTGGGGACGGAGGTAGGGATGGTCCTCGGGGGCTCCCTGACGAAGTTCGAGGCGGGTGACGGTGGCGCCGGTGGAGGTGAGCCGGGCCGAGATCGTGTTCAACGACGGGGTCTTGAGCCAACGGGCCGCCCAATCCACCAGGTCGAGTCCGCTGCCCTCCTGCAGCGCCGCCAGGAAGTCGGCCAACGTGGCGTTGGAGAAGCGGTGGCGGTGGAAGTAGGTGCGCAATCCGTCCCGGAACGCTTCGATCCCGATCGCCCGCACCAGCTGCTTCAGGGTCGAGGCACCCTTGCCGTAGGTGATCCCGTCGAAGTTGAGGAAGGTCTCATCGGTGGACACCACCGAATCGGCGATCCGATGTGTCGTGGGGCGCTGGTCTTCGCGGTAGGCCCACAGCTTCATGCGGGTGTTGAAGTCCTGCCAGATCTCGTCGTCGCCGAGATCGTCGAGTGCCAGATACGCGACGTAGGACGCGAACGACTCGTTCAACCACAGGTCCTCCCACCACTTCATCGTCACCAGATCGCCGAACCACATGTGCGCCAACTCGTGGGCGAAGTACTCGGCGCGCCGGCGCACCTGGTCGGAGGTCGGGGGCTCGCGGAACACGACGGAATCGGTGTAGGTGATGTTGCCGACGTTCTCCATCCCGCCCCAGTTGAACTCGGGCACGAACACGTGATCCGATTTGTCGAAGGGGTACGGCTCGCCAAACAGGTCGGCGAAGTAGTCGATGATCTTTCCGCACAGCTCGAATAGACCGGGGGCGTCCTTCTCCAGGTGCCGCGCCAGCGAGGAACGGCAGTACAGGCCGAGGGGCAGACCCTTGTGTTCGCTGCCGAAGGCCGCAAATGGACCGGCCACGATCGACATCAGATAGGTGCTGAACGGCGGCGTGGCGGCGAAGACCCGGCGCATCCGGCCGTCGCCGCTGTCCTGGCGGTCGATCTCCCGCGACGGACCGGTGACCACCCAGTCGGCGGGAGCGGTGACTGTGATCTCGAACGACGCCTTGAGGTCCGGCTGGTCGAAGCATGGAAACAGGCGGTGCGCCGAGTACGGCTCGAACTGGGTGTACAGGTACTCCCGGCCGTCCTCGTTGTCCACGAAGTGGTGAAAGCCCTCACCGGTCTTGTCATAGGGACGCTGATAGGTCGCGTGGATCCGGTTCCTGGCGGTGAGCAGCTCGGCGGGTAGCGTAATCCGGTAGCCGTCCCAGCGGGGCTCGTGACGGGCGCCATTGATTTCGAACGAGTCGATTTGGCCGCCCAACCACTCCAGGAAGGTGTCGCCTCCGGAATGATCGAATTCGATGGTCGCATCGCCGCGGAACACCTTGGCGCCCGGCTCGAGGTCGAGGTCGAGGCGGTAGGAGACACCGGAGATCTGCTGCTGGCGCCGCACAGCCTCGTCGCGGGTCAGGTTGTCGCGAGATGCCACGGTCATGGGGGACCCTTTCTAGTAGGACTGGAAGCGGTCCCGGAGCAGCCACTCCACCGTGTCCGCTAGTCCCTCGTCTATCGGGCGCGGGTTGAATCCGATCTCGGCGCGAGCCTTGGCATCCGAGGCGAGATAGGTCACCCCGGTGGCGATCCGCAGTCGATCGGCGGTGGGCCGTAGCCGCGGGATCAAGGCGGCGAGGCCACGCACCGCCCCGGCGGCGGGCCACACCAACCAGGGCGGCACAGGGATCGGCGCAAGACGGTGGCCCACCAGGCGCCCCGCCTTTGCCAGCACCTCTCGCACAGGATGGGGGTCACCCCCGACGATGTAGCTCTCCCCCACCTTGCCGAACTGCATGGCAAGGAGGTGGGCCCGGGCGACGTCCTCGACGTGCGCCCAGCAGTACGCGCTGGCGGCGGCGACAAAGCGACCGCGACCCGTCAAGTGGCGAGCGAGCAGTCCGGCCATGATGCTGGTGTCGCGCGGCCCGTACACGATGCCCGGCATCAGCAGGATCCCGGGGAGACCCTTTTCCACCATCGGGAGCGCCACTTCGTAATGCACGGCCGCCTTGATCCGGTCGTAGGCGGTCACGTGCTCGCCGGTGTGGCGATAGGACTCGTCGACCACCTTGCCCTTGGTGTCGGAGAAGACTGCGATCGTCGAGGTGACCACGACGCGATGGATGCCATGCTCCCGAACCAGCTCGAGCACGTTGCGAGTGCCGGTCAGGTTCACGGCCTCCGCAATCTTGCGCTGCGGGTACAGGATACGGTGGCCGGCAATATGGAACACGCCATCGACCCCGCGCATCGCCCGCCGGAGCGCCTCCTTGTCGGTGAGGGAGCCGACATGAGGACGCACCCCGTACTCGGCGATGTCGCGCGCCTCGTCGCGCTCGGCGACGAGCGCCGTCACCGCGTGGCCGCCATCGAGCAATTGGGCAGTCACATAGCCGCCGAGGAACCCCGTGGCCCCGGTGACGAAGTAGTGCATCACGTCCGATGGTAGGTGGGCTGGCGATTGGCTATTGGCGATGAGCCATGAGCCATGAGCCATGAGCCATGAGCTCACAGCAATCGCGCACGGCTCAGGACTCAGGACTCAGGACTCAGGACTAAGGACTAAGAACTCGAGGCTGTCAGCTCAAGGCTCAAGGCTCAAGGCTCAGGACTCAAGGCTCAAGGCTTCGAACGTCACCTCATCCACCAGCGTCGCCCCGGTGGCCCGCAACGCCGCCCGGTCGCCGTGGGCCCGCACCACCGCCACCGTCGCCATGCCCGCCGCCAGGGCGGCCCGCGCCCCGATCGGGGTGTCCTCCACGGCGGTGCAGTGACGCGGTTCGATGCCGAGCAGCTCGGCGGAGCGCAAGTACACGTCGGGAGCCGGCTTGGCATTGGCCACCTCGTCACCGGCCACGGATACGGCGAAGGCTCCAGTGAGCCCGGATGCCGTCAGGGTCAGGTCGAGGCGTTGCCGCGGGCTGGCCGAGGCCACCGCCACCGGGACTCCGAAGCGTTCGCACTCCCCCAGCGTGGCGAGGGCGTCTTCATACCGATGGAGTCCAGTCCGATACGAGTCCGCAAGGGCGGCGATCAGTTCGGGCCACAACTCGTCGGGTGCGGGAAGCGGTGCGATGGTGGTGAGGGCGTCGCGGGTGGGTCGGTAACCCAGGCCGACGCAGCGCTCGATGTCCGCGGCGGTGGCGGGGTGTCCCAGCCTCGCCAGCACCACCAGCCACGACGCGACGGAGTGCGGCTCGGAGTCGACGAGGACGCCGTCACAGTCGAAGACCACCGCGGCGGGGCGGGTCACCTGGAGGTCTGGGCCCGCACCAGGCGATCGACCACCTTGGGGTCGGCCTTGCCCTTGCCGGCCCGCATCACCTGGCCCACCAGGAACCCGATCAGCTTGTCCTCGCCGGAGGCCACCCGGGCCACTTCCTCCGGGTGGGCAGCCAGGACGCCGGCGACGAGCGCGGTGATCTCACCCTCATCCGACACCTGAAGCAGGTCGCGCCGCAGCGCCACCGCCTCGGGTTCCCCCTCCCCGGCGAGCACACCGGCGAGCACCTCCTTGGCGGCCGTGGCGGAGAGCCGACCACCATCGACCATGGTCACGAGTTGCGCCAGGGCGGGCCCATCGA
>CAYTTU010000144.1:0-8045 GCA_964440905.1 uncultured Acidimicrobiia bacterium
CCCTCTGCGGTATGACCCTCTGCGGCATGGCCCTCTGCGGACTGATCGTGGTCCGCCGCGGCGTGCTCTGCGATCTGGCGGTGCACCCCGGCCATGTCGACCTGGCGCACCTGCGCGATCAGCTGATCGAGACTCGACGGGGGGAGGGCGCCGGCCTGGCTGTAGAGGATGACCTTCTCCCGAAACACCATCAGCGTTGGTATCGAGCGGATGCCGAAGTAGCCGGCCAGTTCCTGCTCGGCTTCGGTGTCGACCTTGGCGAACACGATGTCAGGGTTGCGTTCCGCCGCCGCCTCGAAGGTCGGGGCGAATGAGCGGCACGGCCCGCACCATGCCGCCCAGAAGTCGACCAGAACGGTGTCGTTGCCGGCGATGGTGTCGGCAAAGTTGTCCTTGGTGAGTGCGATGGTGGTCACGGCGAGTGCAACCTAGCGGGACTCCGGTGGATTCCCCCTAGCGTGGCCGCGATGCGGCCAGCCCCTCTCATCCTGGTGGTGGCACTAGCCGCCGGATGCTCGGCAGACCCGGGGGACTCGGGTGCACCCCAGGGCGCCACCTCGGCGGCGCCACCCGCGACCGCGCCGACTACCACCTTCGTGCCGGCAGCCCCCCAGCCCTGGGCGGTGATCGTGGTGGGCGATTTCGGGATCGGCTCCGACGCCGAGTACGCCGTGGCGGCGGCGGCCCGGGACTGGGCGACGCAGCACCCCGAGACCGTGGCCCTGGTCACCACTGGGGACAACTTCTACATCGCCGACGTCGCCGCGGCTTGGCAAGTGCCCTACGGCTGGGTCGCCGCCTCCGGCCTCGAGGTGTGGGCCACCCCCGGCAACCACGACATCGAGTCCCCCGGGCAATGGCAGGCCTCGATCGATGCCTTTGGATCGTTTCCCCGGTGGCGCACCCGGGTGGCGGGCGGAGTCACCTTCCTGCTCCTCGACTCCAACCAGGCATCCGATGCCTCCCAGCACACCTGGATCGAACAGGTGATCGGGGGCCTGCAGGGGGAGCCCTGGGTGGCGGTATTCCACCATCCCTTGGTGTCGTGCGGCAGACACGCCCGGGAGGACCCCGTAGCGGCCCCCTGGGGCCTGCTGCTGGGCTCGGCCCGCCTGGTGCTCAACGGCCACGATCACAACTACCAGCGATTCGCCGGCACCGGAAGCCCAATGGTGATCACGGGCGGCGGCGGTCAGGGGCTGCATGGGATCGGGGCGTGCCCGCCCGGAGGTCCGAATCTGGTGGTTGGGGTGGCGGCGCACCACTTTGTGACAGTGGAGGGATCCGGGAACTCCGCCGTGGTGAGCGCCCGCAGACCCGACGGGGTTGTGATCGACCGGTTTCTGGTCGACCTGAGCCTGCGCCCATAATCCACGTTCTGTCAAGTTACGAGGGGTAGAGGGAGTGGGGTCCGCACGCTCGATGGAAGCCGCTCCCCCAAGAGGTGGGCTGTCGGCTGCTTCAGCTCCCAGCAATCACCTCGTCGCGGAGCCGGGCCAGATCCTCGGCATGCTCCTGCGGGCTGCGATTGAACCCGGCGACGACCAGCTCGGTGACCCCGCAGGCGCGGTACTGCGCGATGCGCTCCCGCAGACCGGCGATGGTGCCCACCAGACCGCCACGGTTGCGGTAGGAAGCCGCCAGTTCGGCGGCGGCGGACTCGTCGGGGGCGATGCGGAGAAACACCGCGGCGCTACGACGGATCTCCCCCGGATCCCGGCCCAGCCGGCGGCAGTGGTCGTCGAGTGCCGCCCCTTTGCGCTGCAGGGTCTCGGGCAGTCCCCAGGTGTTCCACTCGTCGGCGTGGCGGGCGACGGTGAGGAGGGTGCGGCGCTCTCCGCCGCCACCAATGAGGAGCGGCAGCGGACCGATCGGTTTGGGCTGTAGCGGGGCACCCTCGAGCCGATAGTGGGCCCCGGTGAAGTCGGCGCGCTCGTGGCGCAGCAACGCCCGGATCATCGCGGCGGCTTCATCGAGGCGGTCGGCGCGCTCTCCGACGGTTCCGTATGCGATGCCGTAACGGCGGTGCTCGTTCTCCTGCCACGCCGCTCCGAGTCCGAGGACGGCGCGTCCGGCGGATATGTGGTCGATGGTGACGGCCATCTTGGCCACTAGCGCCGGATGGCGGTAGGTGTTCCCCGAGACCATCACCCCGAGACGAACCTTGGGCACCACCGCGGCCAGGGCGGCAAGCGTGGTCCACGATTCGTGCACCGGTCGGAGTTCGGGGTCTGCCCCATCCTGTTCGGTGTATCCGGCAGCCGGAGGCATGAAGTGATCCGGTACCCAGATCCCGCAGCCGCCGGCGTCGACCAGGGCCCGGGCACCGGCCAACATCTCGTCCCAGGCGACACCGGTGCTGAGCCACAGGCTGAACTCCACCAGGTCCACGCTACCGGTGGTCGCCCTCTTCGAGCGCGGCGATCGCCGCCGCCGGCGACCGCTCCTCGGTGTCGTTGCGCAGCAGCGCTGCCCGGCGCACCGCATCGCGTCCAAAGCGCGACCGCGCCCGGTCGGCGGCGCCGTCCAGTGCCCGCAGCCTGGCGTGCTGCGTCGAGCCTGATCGCAGCGCCGGGTCCGCAGGACCCGTTCCCAGCGGCATCTCCAGCTGCAGGTGCTCGGCAGTGCGTAGCCGATCCATCGAGAGCGCCACCAGGGTCACCCCCCTCCCCCGCGCCCGCTCCCCCACCAAACCGTGGGTCAGAGCGGCGGCGGCGCGAAACAGCGACGTGGTCTCCGCCACCGGCCCTGGGAGCATCAGGCTGCGGCTCACCCGGCTTTGATCCGAGAACCGAACCTGGACCGTGATCCGGCTGCCGGCAACTCCGCGTCGCCGCATCCGGTACCCGACGCGTTCTGCCAGGCCGAGAAGAACCCGGTCCCTGGTGTGGGGATCGGTGGCGTCTCCGGCCGACTGGGCGCCCACCGATCCCGCCCGGGCCGATCCGGAACGAACCGTGCGGTCGTCGCGGTTGGCCGCCATGTCACCGAGGTGGCGTCCGTTGTGCTCGCCGAACCACCCGGCCAGTGCGGCAGGGTCGGCCTCGAGCAACTCGCCGATAGTGCGTATCCCGTAGCGGGCCAGGCGCTGCTCCCCCACCGGCCCGACCCCCCAGAGGTGGCCCACCGGCAACGGGGCGAGAAACTCGCTCTCGCCGCCGGGCGGAACCAAGAGCACACCATCGGGCTTGGCGACGCGGCTGGCGACCTTGGCCAGGTGCTTGGTGGTGGCCACTCCGACGCTGATCGGCAGTCCGACCTCGGAGGCAACCAGCCTCCTGATGGCGGCAGCGATGGCGATCGGCGGGCCGAAGAGGTGGGTGGATCCGGTGACGTCGAGGAAGGCCTCATCGATCGAGATCGGCTCCACCAGGGGCGTAAAGCGGCGCAGTATCTCCATCACCTGGTCGCTGGCGGCGACGTAGCGCTCGAACCGTGGGGGGACGATCACCAGCTGCGGGCAGCGGGTCCGGGCGGCTCGTCCCCCGATGGGGGCGTGCACCCCCCAGGCGCGCGCCTCGTAGGTGGCCGACAGGATCACACCCCCGCCGACGGCCACAGGCCGACCCCGCAGGTCGGGCCGGTCCCGCACCTCCACGGCGGCATAGAACGCATCGAGGTCGGCATGGAGGATGGTGGCCGCGCCCGGCATGCCCCCATGGTGGCGCGGCGGTGTGACAGGTGCTTTCGGAGGTCCACGGCCGGCTTTCAGGACTTCTTAACCGGTGCTGGAGCATGGTGGCGGCATCCCCCAAGGAACCGAGGAGAACAGTGGACCGCAAAGCAGTCTTCGCCACCGTGGTCGGGCTGGTGCTGGTGGCCGGAGCCACCGCCTCGGCCGTTGGTGCCACCTGGAGCCTTCCGCCCGCCACCACGACCACGCTGCCCCCTGCGGCGGTGGTCACCGAGTACGTCGACGAGGCGGGGAATCCCGTGCCTCCCCCGGCGACCCTCGACGCCGGCTCGGTGATCCTCGCCCGCTCTCCGCTGCCCGAGGAGATCATCATCGTCGAGGAGGCGACCACGGTCTTTGTCGAGGGGCCAGCGGCACCTCCCCCAGGGTCGTTTGACGACCACGCCGACCACGACGAGGACGAGCACGAGCACGAGGACGAGCACGGCGACGAGGACGAGCACGGCGACGAGGACGAGCACGAAGACGAAGACGACGGTGACTGACCGTCGCCGCGTCGGGGCGCGGCGTGCGCCGGCTCTGGCCTCCCGGCTGTTCATATCGACGGCGGCGGCAGCAGCGACCATCGCCCTGGTGGGTTGGATCGATCGCGCCGCGGCCAACGGGCCGGTGGCTCCCGCGGCGACGACCATCCGCCGGGTGGTCGTGGTCGCCCCGCAGCCCGAACCCGTTCCCTACATCACCCTCGAGGCCGTGCTCCCGGGGCGCACCGTGACCGTGGTCACCCAGCCGCCGCGGGTGGTCCACCGCGCCCCGGCGGCGTCCACCGCGGCGGCGCCCCCCGTAGTCACCACTTCGTCGGGCTCGTGATGGCGGAGCTCGAGTTTCCGGCGATGGGCACCACCGCGCATGTGATCGTCGAGGGGGGCCGTAACGGGCTCGTCGAGTTGGCCCGCTCCAGGGTGGCGGACCTCGAGGAGAGATGGAGCCGCTTTCGTCCCGATAGCGAGGTGTCGCGACTCAACCGCGACGGATGGGCGCGGATCAGCCCGGAGACCGCCGGACTGATCAGCCGGTCGGTCTCGGGGTGGGAGCGGACCGGTGGTCGATTCGATCCGACCGTGCACCGCGCCATGGTCTCCCTGGGATACGACCGCGACTTTGCCGCCATCGACGCCGGCGGTGCCACGGTTGACACCACCGGGGCGGCCCCGGGCTGCGATGGCATCGAGTTGGGCGGCGGGATGGCGCGGCTTCCCGACGGAGTGGGAGTCGATCCCGGTGGCATCGGCAAGGGATATGCCGCCGACCTGGTGGCCGAAGAGCTGGTGGCCTCCGGGGCGGAGGCTGCCCTGGTGAACCTGGGGGGAGACCTGCGCGCCGTCGGATGCCCGGAGGCGGGTGGGTGGGGGGTTCGGGTCACCGAGCCTGGCGCCGGTGTCGAACTGACCCTCACCCTCGGCTCCGGGGCGGTGGCCACCTCGACTCCGCTGCGCCGGCGATGGAATGGTGGTGGTTTGATCCGGCACCACCTCCTCGACCCTCGCAGCGGGATGCCAATCCGCCCTACAGCCCCGGTGCTGGTCTCGGTGGTGGCCGGCGAGGGATGGTGGGCGGAGGTGTGCACCAAGGCGGCGATGCTCACTCCCCCGGCATTGCTGCCAGGGATGCTCGATGAGGCTGCCGCCCTGGTGGTCCATCCCGACCTGACCCGCACGATGGTCAACCGCATGGAGGACTACCTGCAGTGAACGAGCAACTTGCCTGGTACGTCACCCGCGCCTCCGGGATCGTGGCACTCTTCCTGCTCACCATGGCGGTGGCCTGGGGATTGCTCTTCGGCACCAGGCTGCTTCAGGGGCGGCCCAGTCCCAAGTGGCTCCTGGACCTGCACCGGTTCCTCGGCGGTCTTGCAGTTGCATTCACCGGGATCCACGTCGCCGCGCTCGTCGCCGACGACTATGTCGCCTTCGGCCCGGTGGACCTTCTCGTTCCCTTCGCTGCGGAGTGGCGGCCGGGCCCGGTCGCCTGGGGCATCGCCGCGATGTATCTGCTGGTGGCCGTCGAGGTCACGTCGCTGGCGATGCAGCGCCTGCCGCGTCGTCTGTGGCGGCTGGTGCATCTGTCGAGCTATGCCCTGTTCTGGACAGCGATCGTCCATGGGGCCACCGCCGGGACCGATGCCGCCCATCCCGCCTATCTGGGGGCGGTCACGTCGGGAATCGCCACCGTGGCGGTGTTGAGCGGCTATCGGGTGGTGACCATTCGCCGCCGGGCTGCCGCCCGCCAGCGCCGCGCCGCACCATCATCGCCCGTGGTCGCCGGCTCTTAGGTGGATCCCGCCGGGCCGCCCTGCCGTGGTCAAACGCCGCGGGTGCGGGCGTTTCGAGGCGGTCGCGCCCCTAGGTGGCGCTGAGGCGGCATGTGACGGGCGGCACAAGCGGTGCCGGTATCGTGGCGGTGACGGTTCGCCGCTGCACGGCGACCTGAGCCGGGGCTGCCGTCCCGGCAACCTAGGAGGAGGTGGGCCGTGTCCCGGCCTGCGACCCTGATCCTTGCTCTGACCCTGGTTCTCGTCGCCTGCGGGGACGACGCCGCGTCGACCACCACGCTGGCTCAGGCGACGACCACCACCGCAGCCACCACCACAACCGTGACGCCAACCAGCACCGCTGCCGAAACGACCACCAGCCTGCCGCCCACCACGACCACCACCGCACCGTTGTATCTGGTGGATCCGACCGACTTCTTCCCCGACGTGTTCGGGGCACCGGGTGATCCCCACGGGTCGGGTTGCGTCGTAGGCGCCGACCTGTTGCCCGCCGGGGTGTGGTTCGGCTACGTCGAGGCAGTGGGCGGAGGAGTAGTCACCTTCGACCTCGCCTGCTTCTTCACGGGTGCCGCGGGAGTTGCTGCCGCCACCGCGGACGGTGAGGTGGGCTACGACCTCGATTTCTACATCCGCAACCAGAACCCCAAGACCTATTCGGCGACGATCGCCCCGGCCGCCCAGGTGTGGTTCGTCGATGGCCTCACCGTCGAACCCCAGGCCATCGCACCCGGCGACTGGCCCACCCCGCTCTCCTACACGCCGTGCCCGGGCGATCACTGCTCCGTGTGGCTGTACGTGAACGGAGGAGTCGCCACCGGGATCGTCGAGCAGTACCTGCCCTGACCGCGCCGCGGGGCGCGTTCAGTTGAGGCTGGGATCGCTCGGGTAGGAGGCCAAGATCGGGATCGTTCCGGGCTGACGCCGCAAGACTTCGGTCCACAGGTTGGCGGGATCGGCTGCGAAGACGTCCTCCAATCCGGCATCGGCGATCACCCAGTCTCCGCGGACGATCTCGGCCTCTAGCTGGCCCTCGGACCAGCCGGCGTACCCGGCATACACCCGGATACGCGGCGGCGATACCGGAGTGGCGTCCAGGTCGGCGAGCCAGAGGCCATCGCCGACGCGCTCCCAGCCCGGCTTCCCACCGTCGGCATCGGCCAGTCCGATGGCAACCTCGGGCTCCACCGGTCCCCCGGCAAACACCGGTCCGACGATGTTCCAGCCCTGGGGCAGCCGTTCCACGGCGAGCGTGGTCGGCCGATTGAGGACCACGCCGACGGCACCGGGCTCGTCGTGGTGGATCATCAGTATGACTGTGCGGACGAAGTTGCGGTCCTGCATCGTCGGTGAGGCGACGAGGAGCGATCCGGTCAGCGACACCGCGCCATGATGCCATGGCCCCTCCGGTGTTCAGCCGGCGAGGAACTGGTGGGCCTGCTCCACCCAGCGGTCCGCCACGATACGGCCCGGGTACACCGGGAGCAACGGTCCGATGCGGGCGATGTCGGACTCGGTGAAGGCGGCCACCTGACGCAGCGAAGTGATCCCCTCGGCGGCGAGGATGGCGGCGATCTTGGGGCCGATGCCCTTGATGAGAGTGACGTCGTCGATGAAAGCCGGTGGTGCGGTTAGCGTGGCCAATTCCGCCTCGAGGCGCTCGATCTGTTCGAGCAGCGGGCGCGTGGCGGCGGCCACGGCCGCCTCAAACGCCATCCGGGGCTCCAGACCCGCTCGCCTGGTGAGACGGACGTTGCGCTCCCGCTCCGAAGCCAGCATTGCCCGGAGCTGTTCGAGTTCCGCCGTCGCCGCTCGGCTGGAACCGGCGACCGCCGCCTCGAGCACCGCCACTCGCTCTCGGGCGGCGGTGAGTTCCGATCGCAGCGTGGCGGCGATCTCAGCCATGCGCTCTGCCTGCTGGAGTCGCACCCCCGTGCTGCGAAGCCGCAAGTCGAGGTCCGAGGTTTCGAGCCGCAGGCTCTCCAGAGACTCGATGGAGTCCTTGAGTTCGGACTCGAGCGACTCGATCCGCTCGTCGCGGGCACCGATCTCGAGATGGAGCCGCTCCAGCGATGCGATGCG
>CAYTTU010000145.1:0-17538 GCA_964440905.1 uncultured Acidimicrobiia bacterium
CGAAGGGTTCTCCGGCTGCTTCCGGCCACTCCTCGCCGAGCCGGCCCACGTCGACCAGCCGCGGCATGCCCATGTCACGCAACAGCCGCTCCAGGCCGGCGCCGATCGGCTTGAGCTCATCATCCATCGCGGGTGACTCCAGCGCCGCCGACCCGCCACCGCGCCCCTACCAGCGGAACCTCCTCGTGGCGGGCCGAGGTGACGAACACCTGACCGCCGGGCAGCCGTTCCACCAGGCGCGCGCTCCGGGCCGGATCGAGCTCGCTGAACACGTCGTCGAGCAACAGAACGGGCTCGACGGAGCGCCGGGCCGCGATAACGCGATGCGCCGCCAACCGCATCCCCAGGGCAAGAGAGCGCTGCTCCCCCTGGCTGGCGCGCGTGCGGGCGTCGCGACCATCGAGCGAGATGACCACCTCGTCGCGGTGGGGTCCGACTGTCGTCAGACCGCGTTCCTGGTCGCGACGGCGCGCCGCGGCAACAGCGGGCGCCAGCAGGTCGGAGAGTGTCGCGGCGCTGGCGCCGGGGAGAACCTCCTCGAGGCCGGCGGCGCGATACGCGAAGTCCACCGCGGCCGGGTCGGCGACCAATCCGGAGTACAACTCGCCCACCACCGGAGCGCTCTCGCCGATCGTGGTGAGGCGGCGCGCCAGAACGGCACCTCCGAGTTCGCACAGGGTCTGGTCGAGAGCATCGAGTGTGGTGCGATCGGCGCCCGGTCCCTCGGTGCGCAGCAGGGCGTTGCGCTGCCGGAGCACCTTGTCGTAGTCGGCTTGCTCGGTGGCCGCGGCCGGCCAGAGTTGCGCCGCCAGATCGTCGAGGTACTCGCGGCGCAACGCCGGGCCCTCCTTGATCAGATCCAGGTCGTCGGGGATGAAGGCCACCAGGGCCACGACCTCCGCCACTGCCGCCCTGCCCCGCACCGCTTTGCCGTTGACCAGTACCCGGCGCCTCCCCTCGGTGGGGATCTCCACCTCGACGGTGGCCTCGATGCCTCCGGAGTCGGTGAACGCCCCACGAACCAGGGCGACTGCGCTCCCCTGACGGATCAGGGCGTCGTCCGGAGAGCGACGAAACGATGACAGGGTGGCAAGGTATCCGGAGGCCTCGAGCAACGAGGTCTTACCCGAGCCGTTGGGTCCGACGAATACGTTGATCCCTGCCTCCGGCTCGACGCGTAGCGCGTGGTGGCAGCGGAAGTCGGTGAGCTCGATCCAAGAGAGGCGCATCGCCCTCCCCTAGAGACGCACCGGCATGAGCAGGTAGAGGAAGTCGCCGTCTTCGGCGCCGCGCAGGACGCCCGGCTTGAGCGGGTCGAGCACGTCGAGGGCGATGCTCTCCCCGGGGATCGCCGACACCCCATCGTTGAGGTACTTGCTGTTGAAGGCGATGGTCATCTCGTCGCCGGAGTACTCCGCGGGAACATGCTCCGTCTCGCCGCCGACATCCTGACGGGTCACGCTCAACTCGATGCCCCCCTTCTGCAAGGTGATACGGATCGGGATGTGATCCTCTGCCACCAGCGATGCTCGGTCGATCGCCTCGAGCAAGGCCTGGCGGCCGATGGTGAGGCGGTTGGGGTACGACGCCGGAATGAGCTGGCGATAGTTGGGGAAACTCCCCTCGATGAGCCGCGCACTGAGCACCCCCCGGTCGGAGCCAAAGGCCGCCTCGCGGTCTCCGATGGCCACCTTGAGGCTCCCCGACGAGACGGTGCGGGCGATCTCCTTGAGGGCGCGAACCGGAACCAACCCGGCCAGATCGGCTTCGACCGCGGGCACGTCGCGCACCGCCAGTCGGTACGAGTCCGTCGCCACCATGCGCAGTCGGCCGCCCTCGGACTCGAAGAACACGCCGGTGAGTACCGGCCTGGCATCGTCGGTGGAGGCGGCGACGGCCACCTGGCCGATGGCATCGACGAACGTCGCTCCGTCGACCCCCACGGCCCCCTTGAGTGACGGGTCGGTGAGCTTGGGGAAGTCGGCAGTAGCGAACTCCCGGAACCGGAACACCGGGCCTCCCCCGCTGATCTCGATCTCCCCGCCCTCCGCCTGAAACGTCACCGCACCGGGTGGCAACTTCCGCACCGCCTCGGACGCAAGCCGGGCCGGCACCACGGTCGTTCCGGCGGCGAGGACCTCGACGTCGAGTTCGGTTCGTATGGTCACGTCGAGATCCGTTCCCGTCACCCGAAGCGTCTTGCCAGTCACCTCGATCAGCAGACCCTGGAGGATCGGGAGTGCGGTGCGCGCACCGACGGCACGGCCCGCCCGGCTGAGGACGTCGACCAAGTCGTCGCGTTCGGCTCGGATACGCACAGGGGATCCCTTTCTCTCCTAAGTCTTCTTTATCTATAGATCAAGACAGTTGTAGTAGTAGTGGTTGTGGATTGTGGATGGATACGCGTCGCGCCTGATGGTTGGGTGATTCGCTCCCCCACAGGGCTGGGGACGCCGCGCCGGGTAGTCCCCAGGGGTGACGAGGCCGGCGGCGAAGTGTGGAGCACTCATGAAGTTCTCCGCAGACTTTGCAACAGGGCAGTGACACGATCGAACAGCGTCGGGTCGGTCTTCATGAGCTTGCCGACCGTGTTGACGCCGTGGATCACCGTGGTGTGATCCCGTCCGCCGAACAATCCGCCGATCTTGGGCAGGGAGAGGTCGGTGAGCTCGCGGCACAGGTACATCGAGACCTGGCGCGCTCTCGCCAGCGGTTGGCGCCGGCTCGGCCCCTCGAGTTCGACGATCGAAACCCCGAACGATTCGGCGGTGGCGGCGAGAATCCTGCCCGGGCTGATCGGGACCGCAACGTGCGCCGGCCCGAGATCCTGCAAGACGTCCTCGGCCATCTCCAGGTCGATCGGCTGATGGGTGAGTGCGGCGTACGCGGTCACCCGGGTGAGCGCCCCCTCGAGTTCGCGGATGTTGTCGACCACCCGGCTGGCGATGAACTCCAGCACCGGCTGGGGCACCACCTGGGGGGCGAAGGCGGCGTTCTTGCGGAGGATCGCCAGGCGGGTCTCGATGTCGGGTGGCTGGATGTCGGTGGTGAGGCCCCATTCGAAGCGGCTCCGGATGCGGTCCTCCAGGCTGGTCAGGCTCTTGGGGGGGCGATCGGCGGAGAACACCAACTGTTTGCCGGCCTCGTAGAGCGAGTTGAACGTGTGGAAGAACTCCTCGAGCACCTGCTCCTTGCCTTCCAGGAACTGGACGTCGTCGAGGAGGAACATGTCGACGCTGCGGTATCGCGCCTTGAACTCGTCCATGCGCTTCTTACGGATCCCCTCGATGAAGTGATTGAAGAACGCTTCCGAGCTGAGATACACGATCTCGAGGCGGGGCTGTAGGTCGTGGGCATGCTGCGCGATCGCCTGGAGCAGGTGGGTCTTTCCCAGCCCGGCTCCACCGAACACGAACAGCGGGTTGTAGTTGCCGCCGGGTTGCTCTGCGATTGCCATCGCCGCGGCGTGGGCGAAGCGGTTGCTCTGGCCCACGACGAAGTTCTCGAACGAGTACTTGGGCACCAGCCGCCCCGCCTCGGGATGGGCGCCGGGCGCCACCGCCACCGGGGCAGGCTCGGGCTCGGGCTCGTCGTCGATGATCGGTCCGTCGAAGGCTTGGCCATCCGCGGCCCCCAGTTCGACGGTGGCATCGTCACCAAAGGCGATCCGGGCAACCTCTTCGATCAACTCGCGGTACTTGTCGTTCACCCAGCGGAGGTGGAACTCGCTGGGGGCGGCGATGCGCAGGGCGCTCCCCTCCCCCTTTTCGAGCACCAGGCTCTCCAGCCATGCCCGCCACGTGACCGGGGTGACCCGACCACGCAGAGTCTGGCGAAACTGCTCCCATGCACCAGCGGCGGGATGTGCCTCCACGTCCTCCCTCACTCCCTCGACCTCTTCCCTGGGGTTCTCCACAGCACTGTCCACAACTGTGGAGAATGATGTTTTTCCCGTTCTCGCCCCTCGGTGACCGTTCCGGCGCGCCGCCGAGCCCTGTCGAGGAAGTGACCGGTGGGGCACCCGGTGAACGGCGAGTATATGGAACGCTTCTCCGGCCCCACAAGACGGTGAAAACGCGCCTTATCCACCGCACGGTGTGTTGCGGTGAGGTGGCGTGACCGTTGTGGGACAAGGGATCTCGGACTCCGATTTCGCGTCCTCCACACTGTGGACACTCCCTGTGGGCGACTCGTCCCCTTCACCCATCTTTCGCGATTCAACGCGATTCTTCGCGTGGCATCCCCTGTGGTATCACCACCTTTGACATCCGCCTCCGCGATTCGTAACCTTGCCTGCCGACGCATCCTCTCTTCCTCGGGCTCCCTCATGAAGCGCACGTTTCAGCCGAATGTCCGACGCCGCAAGCGGCGCCATGGATTCCGCCTCCGTATGAGGACGCGGGCCGGGCGCGCCGTCCTCAAGGCACGTCGTGACAAGGGCCGTCGCCGCCTCTCCGCGTAGGGCGGCGCCCTACAAGACGCTTCGGAGGAGTTCCGATATCGGGAAGGTGCGTCGGATCGGGATTCGGCGTCGCGTCGGCGGCATCACGATCTTCGCCGCCGCCGGCGAACCGGGCCTTCCGCGGGTCGCCTTTGTGGCGGGTCGGGCGGCGGGATCCGCCGTGGACCGCAACCGGGCCAAGCGGAGACTGCGGGAGGCAGTCCGGCGGGTCCCACTTCGGGAGGGTCACGACTACGTGGTGACCGGCGACGGGTCCGTGGTGGCCGCCGGGTTCGACACGGTGGTGGCCTGGGTGGCGGCGGCAATGGCAGAGGAGTGACGGTGCAACAAGATCGGCAGGGAGCTGGAGCGGCCCGCGGCGTCGGCCGGATGCGGCCGTGGCAGCCGGGATTCTGGCTTCAGAAGGCGATTCGGGGCTACCAGGCCACCGTGTCCCCCCTTCTCGGGGCGCGGTGCCGTTACGCCCCGTCCTGCTCGGAGTACGCCCACGGGGCGATCGGTGAGTGGGGTGCCCTTCGGGGCACCTGGCTGGCGGTGCGGCGGGTGGCCCGATGCCACCCGTGGCGGGAGGGGGGCGTGGATCCGGTTCCCCAGCGTGAAGTCGTCGAGGCGGAGGTCGGTTGATGTCGTCTTTGTGGAGCGGGCTCAAGGATCTCCTCGGCGCCACTCTGAGCTTCTTCTACGAGCTGATCCCCAACCTGGGGGTGGCGATCATCCTGCTCACCGTCGCCATCGGTGTGGTGCTGTTCCCCCTCACCCTGAAACAGACCCGCTCGATGAAGGCGATGCAGGAGATTCAGCCGGAAATCAAGCGAATTCAACGGGAATTCAAGGCCGACAAGCCCGCCCAGCAGCAGGCCATGATGGCGCTGTACAAAGAGCGCGGGGTCAATCCGGCGGCGGGGTGCCTGCCCTTGGTGCTGCAGATGCCGGTGTGGTTCGCCCTCTTCAGCGTCCTGCGCAACCCGCTGGACTACGCATCCGAGGGGAGTGCCCTCCAGACGGCACTCGATGCCGGCCGCGGCCTGACCTTCTTCTGGATGAACCTCTCGGTCTCCCCCAGCCAGTCTCTGAGCAGCAGCGACGGTTTTGACGGCTCGTTCCTCAAGGCGATCCCGTACCTCCTGACCATCGCACTGGTGGTGTTCACCGCCTACTGGCAGCAGCGCCAAACCATGGCCAAACAGCAGCCCGGGCAGGCCCAGCCGGGGCAGGCGGTCATGAAGATCTTCCCGTTCCTCTTCGGGTTCATTTCGTTCACTCTTCCCGCCGGGCTGGTGGTCTACTTCGCCGCCAGCCAGATCTTCCGGATCGGTCAGCAGGCGCTGATCCTCGGTCTGGACGGCAAGCGGCGGGATGCTGCCCCCAAGGAAAAGCCCAAGGGCAGTTCGTCACAGGCACCGCGACCCAGCAGCCTGGCAGCGGGCACACCGGCAACCACCCCGCCGGCCACCCGCCGCCCCCAAGGCTCCAAGAAGCGGGGGAAGAAGCGGAGGAGGAACTAGCGATGGCGTCCTACGAGTGGGTCGAGGTCCAGGGCCCTACGGTCGAGAAGGCCGTGGAAGCCGCCCTGGCGGAACTCGGCCTGGCTTCAGCCGAAGAAGCCGATGTGGAAGTGATGCAGGAGCCCAAGCGCGGCCTATTGGGACTAGGTGGCCAGGATGCCGTGGTCCGGGTGAAGCGCAAGGAGCGCAGTCGCGACGGAGGGCGCCGTGGTCGGGGTAGCCGTGCTACCAGCGGTGGTCGCACTGCCCCCCGGACCGCGGAGTCCACCCCCAAGGAGCCCCGGCCGAGGCCGGAGCGCGAATCACAGGGACGTAATTCCACCTCGCGCCCCGCCCCGACACCGCGACCCGGTGGGGAGCGCGCCAGCCAGGGGGGCCGTTCCGGCCCAAGAGAGCGGCCAGCTCCCCGGGAGCGCACTCCTCGAGACGACGACGATCGGGAGGAGACCCCGATCGAAGACCAGGCGGTCGACATCCACCGCTTCCTGGTGGGTTTGCTCGCCGGCTTTGGGCTCGAAGGCGAGGTCACCGAGCGCATCGAGGACGATGCCATCTATATCGACGTGGTCGGTGAGCAGACCGAGGCGCTGGTCGGTCCCAAGGGGACCATCATCCAGGCTGTCCTCGAGTTGTGCCGCACCATTGTGCAGCGCAAGACCATGGACGGTGCCAAGATCCGGCTCGACATCGCCGGGTACACCGAGCGCCGCCGGGAGGCGCTGCGGATCTATACCACCCGGTTGGCCGAGAGGGTCAAGGCGGATGGTGGCGAGGTGATGCTCGAACCCATGAACGCCGCAGACCGCAAGGTGGTCCACGACACGGTGGGCGAGATCGACGGGATCCGCTCGTTCAGCGAGGGCGAGGAGCCCCGCCGGTCGGTAGTGATATCTGCAGAGGAGTAGGCACTAGGTCCTAGGCACCAGGAACCAAAGAACGGCCCCGGGTTTCGCCCGGGGCCGTTCTGTTTCACGTGAAACCCCAGCGGGAACCCTCCGGTTGGTTCCACGTGAAACGCTCTTGTCGGGCATCGGGCATCGGGCATCGGGCATCGGTCTCCGGTCTCCGGTCTCCGGTCTCCGTCTTCACTCCTAGTGCCTAGGACCTAGGGCCTACTCCGTTACCCTCTCCCCCATGGACTCCCCCGCCTTCGCCAGCGCCGCCGCCGGCTGGGCGGGTCATCCGCTGGACGAATCCCGTCTGGAGCGCCTGGGGCACTTTGCCTCTTGGTTGGTGACCGAGGCGATCCCCGCCGGCGGCCTCGGTCCTCGCGAGGCAGATCGGATCTGGGGCCGTCATGTCGCCGATTCGCTCGCCTTTGCATGCGGGTGGCAGGTACCGCCGGCGGAGATCCTCGACGTCGGCACGGGTGTCGGGCTCCCTGGGATTCCTTTGGCGATTCTGTGGCCGGAGTGTGCCGTCACCCTGCTCGACCGTGGTGGCCGCCGGATCCGATTGCTCACCCGAGCGGTGCACGTGCTCGGTCTCGACAACGTCCACGTCGCCCAGGGCGACGCCTTCGACGTCGCCGACGAGTGGAAAGGCCTCGCCTTCCGCGGATCGGTCCGTGCCCCGGAAGCCGTGGGTCTTGCCAGCAAGTTGCTCACGCCGGACGGCACCGCCGTGTTCGGTCTGAGCCGGCGCCAGGAGCCCCCCGACCGCACCCGCGACCTGCTGGGGGTGGGCGAGGCCCTCGGCATGGGAATGTCGGTTTCCGCGGTTCCGGAGGGAATCCTTGACGGACCTGCCTGGCTACTTATCATGCGCGCCGGTGAATGACATGACGTCTCCCCACGGCGTCGTGGTTGCGGTCGCCAACCAGAAGGGAGGCGTCGGCAAGTCCACGACGACCGTGAACCTGGCTGCGGCACTCGTGGCGAGGGGGGAGCGCGTCCTGGTGATCGACACCGACCCCCAGGCAAATGCCACCAGCGGGCTCGGGGTCGATCGCAGCACAGTCGAACACTCGATCTATGACGTGTTCATGGGGGACACGCCCCTCGACGCGGTGATGCTTCCCACGGCAACCACCGACCTGTTCGTGGTCCCGTCGTCGATAGATCTCGCCGCGGTCGAGATCGAGCTGGTGGCGCGCTACTCCCGGGAGCGTCTGCTGGCGACGGCGGTGTCTCACATGGTGGAGAAGTTCGACACCATATTCCTCGACTGCCCGCCGAGCCTCGGACTGATCACCGTCAATGCCCTCACCGCAGCCGATGAGGTGCTGATTCCGATCCAGGCGGAGTACTACGCACTCGAGGGGCTCACCCAGTTGCTGCGTTCGATCAGCGCCATCCAGGCAAACCTTAACCCTCACCTCAAGATTGAGGGCGCGGTCATCACGATGTACGACCGCCGAACCACGCTGGCGGCCGAGGTGTCCGCTCAGGTGCGGGACCACTTCGGTAAGACTACTTACGATACCGTAATTCCACGCGTGGTACGACTCGCCGAGGCCCCCTCCTTCGGCGAGCCCATCGAGTCCTTCGATCCCAAGAGCATCGGTGCCAAGGCGTATCGGTCGCTCGCCGACGAATTCAGGAGGAGACATGGCCGCTCGTAAGTCCGGGCTGGGCAGGGGACTCGACGCCCTCCTCGCTGCCGGGAGGCCCACCGGCGGGTTCGCCCTGATCCCGGTCGATGCGGTCGACCCCAACCCCCATCAGCCGCGGGACCGTTTCGACCCCGAGCCGCTCCAGACGCTGGCCGACTCGATCCGCGAGGTGGGGGTGCTGCAACCGATCGTGGTGCGACCCGCCGGAAGCAACGGCCGGCACGTGCTGGTGGCAGGGGAGCGGCGGCTGCGCGCCGCCCGGATCGCCGGGCTGACGGAGATCCCGGCGATGATCCGTGATGGGGACGATCAGGGTCGCCTGGTCGAGGCCGTGGTGGAGAACGTGCAACGAGAGGACCTCGACCCCCTCGAGGAGGCGGCCGCCTTCCGAACTCTCATGGAAGATTTTGGGTTGACACACGAACAGGTGGCGGCCCGGGTCGGCAAGAGCCGATCGGCCGTGACCAACAGCGTGCGTCTCCTGGGACTCCCCGGGGCGATCCAGACCCTGCTGGTGGGAGGGAAGATCACCGCCGGGGCCGCCCGAGCGCTCCTCGGCACCGACGACACCGCCTACGCGGTGCGGATCGCCAACAAGGCGGCCACCGAGGGATGGTCGGTGCGGCAGGTGGAGGAGGCGGTGCGAGCCCGGGCCGGCGGCGCCGCGGTCCCCGAGGAGAAGAAAGCGCCCAAGCCGCGCAAGGACCGCGCCGCCCAGATCCTCGCCCTCGAGGAGCGCCTCGGGGAGCGGCTCGGCACCCCGGTGCGAATCGAGTACACCCGGCGCGGCGGAGGGCGGATGACGATCCGGTTCGGATCGTTGGACGACCTGGAGCGGATCTATCGCAGCTTGTTGGGCAAGTAGCTGCCAGTTACTCGACCCACTATCGGACCAGCGCCGTACCCGCACGCTCTCCGAACCAAGCACTCAGCGCCTTCACCACGCTGCGGCCCAGCGCCGAATCGAGCCGGGGCAGGGAGATGATCACCGACGGGGCGCGGGTGGCGCGCAGCAGCGGGGCAGACCGTCCCGCGGCCCGCACCCCGAGGCGTCCTGCCAGGCCGGCGGCAATGGCGGAGCCCGCTTCACTGTGGCTCTGCGCCGAGGCGAAATAGAACACCCCGGCGACGTCGGTACCGGGATGGCAGAAACCGAGGATGAGGTCGGAGGCGATCTCGTTGGCGTGCTGGGCGCGCAACCGCTCTGCGGGCCGGGTATCGGCGGAGCGGGCCAGGAACGCCTGGCCGCCGGCCTCCCGCACCGTGAGTGCCGCGCCTCCGGCGGCAGTCCACGCCTCGGCCGCTTCGTGCTCGTCGCGACAGAAGGGGTCGAGAAACACCCGCAGCCCCACCAGGCTGGGGGGCAGGGCGGCCAGCCACACCCTCTCCCGGACGTGGTGCCTTCCCATCTTCGCCGTCTCCCGACCGATTCCCTCCAGTTCCAGCACCACTTCGGCGCCGATCACCCCATCCTCGGCCATGTGTCGGTTCTGCTGGAAGTCGAGCACCGCGGCCAGGGTGGCCGGCCCGAATATGCCGTCCACCCGCCCGGCGTCGAAGCCGATGGCGTTGAGCCTCCGTTGCAGGTCGGCTACGTCGTCGCCGTGGAGCATCGGCATGCGGTGGTACAGCAGGCGATCACCGAGCTCATACCCGGCGTCGACCATGGTGCGCCACGTTTCTCGGCCCACCATCCCGTCTGCGGTGAGGCGGCGGGACTGCTGGAACGCGGTCACGGCCGCCGCGGTGCCGTCGCCGAACAGGCCACCGGCATCAGGGGCAGTAGAGAAACCCAGATCGCGCAGCCGGTCCTGGATGTCCCGGATCGGCTCGCCGGAGTCACCGACCCGATATAGCGCCATCGCCCAATGCTGGCAGGTCCCGGTGGCTTTGGACCCCGCTCACCCCCTCAGCCGAGCAGTGGCGTCAGTTCGGCGAGCATCTTGTGTTTGGGCATGGCGCCGACCATGCGCTTGCGCAACTCGCCCTTCTGGAAGACGATCAGTGTCGGGATGCTCATGACGTCGTAGGTGCCGGCGGTCTGGGGGTTCTCGTCGACGTTGAGCTTGGCGACGCGGAGCCTTCCCGAGTACTCCGCGGCGATCTCCTCCACGATGGGCTCGATCATCCGGCAGGGGCCGCACCACTCCGCCCAGAAGTCGACGAGCACCGGAGTGTCGCCCGCGATGAGTTCGTCGAAATTCTGGTCGTTGGCCGTGATGGTGTTGGCAGACATCTGGTTGTGGCCGCCCGGCGGCCATCCTCCTATCGGTCTCGTGGGGGAGGGAACCCCGCCCCGCGTACGGTCATTCCTGGGTCTCGAGCCACCGTTCGGCGTCGATGGCCGCCTCGCAGCCCATGCCAGCCGCGGTGACCGCCTGACGATAAACCGAGTCCACGACATCACCGGCGCCGAACACTCCGGCGACCGAGGTGGCAGTGCCGCGATAGGTGAGGAGGTAGCCGCGGGGGTCGAGGTCGAGCTGGCCCGAGAACAGTTCAGTGTTCGGCGTATGTCCGATGGCGACGAAGACGCCTTCGGCGTCGAGATCGGATACATCGTCGGTGATCAGGTCGCGCACCCGGATCCCGGTGACCGAGTCGTCCCCGAGTATCTCCTCGACCACCGTGTTCCAGCGCACCGTGATCTTGGGATGGGCGAGAACCCGTTCCGCCATGATCTTCGACGCCCGGAACTCCGCTCGCCTGTGGACCACCGTCACCCGGCTGGCGAAGCGGGTCAGGAACAAGGCCTCCTCCATCGCCGAGTCGCCGCCGCCCACCACAACGATGTCGCGCCCCTTGAAGAAGAATCCGTCACAGGTGGCGCATGCGCTCACCCCGTGGCCCCGCAGCTTCTCCTCGCCGGGGACTTCGAGCCACTGCGCGGAGGCTCCGGTGGAGACGATCACCGCCTCCGCCCGGTACTCGGCGTCATCTACCCAGATGCCGAACGGCCGGCTGGAGAAGTCGACCCGGGTTACGTCGCTCGTGATGAAGCGCGTATTGAAGCGCTCCGCCTGCTTGCGGAACAGCCCCATCATCTCGGGACCCATGACCCCGTCGGGGTAGCCGGGATAGTTCTCCACCTCGGTGGTCAGCATCAGCTGGCCCCCGGCGGCGAGACCCTCGATGACCAGGGGCTGCAATCCGGCGCGGGCGGCGTATACCGCGGCGGTGAGGCCGGCCGGCCCCGAGCCGACGATCACGACCTGTTCGTGTTGTGGGTTCATCTGCTCTCTCGCACCAGGCGTTTGCGCCACAAGAACGCTCCGAGCAGGAGGAATAGTCCCCCCAGGATCCCGTAGGCCAACTCCATGGAGTATCCGCAGTCGCACATCCGGTACAGGACACCGTTGGCGATCCGGAAGAGCCCGAACAGCAGGAAGCCGATGGCCAGCCCGATCATGGTGAGCCCGACCACTCCAAGGGTGATCCATTTGATGGCCCGGGCCACTCGGTCGACGGTCATGGCCCGGATTCGAGTGGTCACCAACTCGAGCAGGTCGGCGACCCGGGAGGGGAAGTCGTTGGGGTCGGGGGCCGACGCCATCTCGGGGGGCTCGGTGGTCACAACGGAGAGGTTACCGGCTGCCGTCGCTCCCTCGCCCGTAGCCGTCAGCTGTCAGCTCAAGCTCACAGGTGTTGCGGAACCTCGATCGCGGTCGCGCAATCCGCCGGATCGAACGCCACCAGCATCCCGGTGCCACCGTCGGGAGCGGCGAGGTGAAACACCACCCAGACCATCGTTGCGCCGTTCTCGGTCGCCTCCGGGTACTCGAACCAGGTCAGGTCGCTGGCCGCGAAGTGGGACTCGGCTTCGGTGCGACACGAGGTGGTCTCCTCCGTGGGCTGCTCCAGCAACTGGACCGCCTCCGGATCGGAAGCGAGCAGCGCCAGGTCCTGGGCCACCTTGGGGGAGTCGCTGGCCCTCTCGCTGAAGGCGGTCGCCTGGGTGGTCGAGGCGAACTCCTCACCTGCCGCCGCCGGGGCGATGGTGGTGTTGTCCCCATCGCCTGGGGGGGCGTCGGCACCGAGGGTTGCCGCGTCCAGGCCGGCATCGTCTCCCGCCGGGGCGGGGCGGACATCTGCCACCGTCATTGCGCTGTCGCCGCCGTCGCGATCTCCCACCAGGCCCACCACCGGCGCCAGGGCGATGATGGCGGCCAGGGTGGAAGCGCCCACGGCGACGGCGCCCCAGGGAACCCGGCGTCGGGTCTTGCGGGGGGCGGCACCCGGCTCAAGTCCGAGCCGTGAGGCCACTGCCGTCCGGAGGGCGATCGACTCGGTGTCGGCTAGTTGGGGTCGGGCAGCCCGGGAGGTGGCGCCAAAGGCACGTCGCTGCGCGGCGAGTTCGGCCATGGCTGCC
Source organism: uncultured Acidimicrobiia bacterium (assembly GCA_964440905.1). Lineage (GTDB taxonomy): Bacteria > Actinomycetota > Acidimicrobiia > Spongiisociales > UBA11373 > UBA11373. Next base: position 12,891 of record CAYTTU010000145.1, read on the forward strand.
GGGTCGGACGAGATTCGCGACTCGAGCGCGGCGGCCTCCACCGCGGGAAGGCTCCCGGCGGCGAGGGCGGAGATGAGATCGAGGTCGTGATTATCCATGAGACTCACCACTTGGAGTGTCGGCGGGGGCCTGCAGGTTCCCGAGGGCAGCGGCGAGGAGGCGGCGTCCCCGGAACACCCGGGACTTCACGGTGCCCACCGGCACCCCGAGGGCCTCGGCGACGACCTGAAGCGCCAATCCCTCGACGTCGGCCAGCACGACCGCCGCCCGGAACTCGTCGGGCAGTGCTGCCAGTGCCGATTCGAGGTCGGGGCGTAACTCCACCGAGATGTACTGGTCCTCGGCGGTGGGATCGGCCGGATCATTGCCTTCGGGGAGCGCCTCGGCAGCATGGCGGCGGCTGCGCCTGGCCTGGTCGTAACAGGTGTTGACCGCCACGCGGTAGAGCCAGGTGCTGAAGGCGCTCTTTCCGGCGAAGCGGTCCGCCTTGCGGAACACGGTGATAAAGGTCTCCTGGGTGGCATCCAACGCCGCCTCACGGTCACGCAGCATCCGCAAGCAGACCGCGAAAACTCGGTCTTCGTGAGCCCGCATCAACTCCTCGAAGGCGGCCACGTCTCCGCGTAGATAGCGCTCGACCAGTGCGGCATCGGTGACGGCGCGATCGGTCACGGCGGCAACGCTAACGGTCAGGCGAGTCGGTAGACCACGCCGGCTGCTCCCGGCCCGGCGTGGGTGCCCACCACCGGTCCGAGCCGGGCCACCACGTAAGGCTCGTCCCGCACCGCCCGGATGGCGGCGACGAACTCGTCGAGGTCGGCCGGGTCGGAGTGGATGATCCCGAACCGCTTGATCGTGTTCCCGAGAGCGGCGAGGTGCTCGATGACCGCCGCCAGCGCCTTCCTGCGAGTGCGCACCCGTCCGGCGGAGGCCAGCTCACCGACCCGAAATGTGATCAGCGGCTTGACGTCGAGAAGATTGCCCACAAAGGCCTGGGCTCCCCCGATCCGGCCCCCGCGGTGCAGGAAATCGAGGGTGTCGAGTGTGGCGAACAGGTTGGAGGCGGCGCAGGCGCTGCGGGCCAGCTCCTCCACGGGGTCGATCCCCACACCGGTGGCGGCGAGCTCGGCAGCCTCGATGACGCCCAGACCCATCGCCGCCGACATCAGCTTGCTGTCGATGACCCGGATCGGGATGCCGCCGCGGAACTCCTCGGCTGCCAGCACGGCAGCCTGGTGGGTGGCGGAGAGCTTCGCCGATAGGCAGATCACCACCACCCCGTCGGCGCCCTCGTCGGACAGACGCCGATACGCCTCTTGGAATCGTCCCACCGACGGCGCCACGGTGTGGGGGAGTGCCGTGTCGGAGGTGAGCCGCTTCCAGAAGTCGTCGACGCTCAGTTGCTCGCGATCGACCAGCTCCTCCTCGCCGAAGCGGATGGTGAGCGGGACCACGATGACCCGGTGGCGGGCAAGGAGGTCGTCGGGGAGGTCGCACGACGAGTCGGTGACGATTCGGATCACGGAGCCTCCCGGGGCTGGCCGGGTGATTCTCGCAGACCCGCGGTCAGGCGGTGAAAGTGGGGTGGTTGATCAGCACCTCGAGAGGCTCCTCCAGGGTGTCGTAACCCTCGGACTCGTAGAGGCGCAACGCGGGCTCGTTGTCGGTCTGGGTGTTGAGCATGATCGACACCGCCCCGGCCTTCTGTGCCCACCGCGCCGACGCCCTCACCAGGGAACGTCCGATTCCGGTCGCCTGGAACCTCGGATCGACCGCAACCCGCTGCAGGTAGGCGAGGGTCGAACCCGCTCCGGTTACGGCGAAACCGGCCAGGCCCCCGCCGGGGGCGCCGACCACCAGCAGCACCGACTGAGGTGTGGCCGCCATCGCCTCGGAGAGGGCGGCGGCATCAAACCGCCAGAAGGAGTCGAAGGCGGCGGCATCGATCCGCAGCGCCTCGGGCATGTCATCGGATGTCCCTTCGGTGACGATGTGGTGGGGAGGGGCCAGCCGGTCCAGCGGGCGACGCAGCAGCGCCAGGCTCGAGTGGGACTGGAACTTCGCCTGGCGCCAGGTGCGCTGTGCCGAGCGGGGCAGCGGCGGGGACAGGACCGCGGTGGCACCGGCGACGGTCAGGGCCTCGACGCAGTCGCCGATGAACGCGCTGCCGTTGCCTCGCACCAGGCGCAAGTGGGCCATGGGCACCGCATCGTTCCAGGGGCGCGACTCGGCCCGGGCCCAGCCCTTGTGCAGGGTGACCGGACCGGGCCAGCTGCCTTCGACGTAGAGAGCAGTCACGAGGGGGACTGTATCGCTCGGAGGGCGGTTCTCCGTCGCATCTCTCAACCGACGTCCGATGCCCGACGCCCGATCGCCAAGTCCCGAGTGCATATTGGTTCGGGGAATCGGGTATCGGTATCGGGTATCGGGATGTGGTATCGGACTCTCCGATAGCCTGGTTGCACCAATGAAGCCCACCCTCGTCTACACCCACGACGCCTGCCTGCTGCACGACGCCGGACACGGGCACCCGGAGCGACCCGCCCGGATCGAGGCGGCGATGCGCGGTACGCAGCGGTGGGGCGGCCCGATAGAGGTCCGCAGCGCCCCCCTGGCCCTCGAATCCGACCTGATGCGGGTGCATGACAAGGAGTACATCGACACCATCGCCCAGATCTGCGCCGATGGTGGCGCAGTGCTCGACCCCGACACCGCGGTGGTGGAGGAGTCATGGGAGGCGTCGCTGCGGGCCGCCGGTGCCGGGATCGCGGCTGCCGACGCCATCTCGGCCGGCGAGGCTCGCAACGCCTTTCTGGCGGTTCGGCCGCCGGGCCATCACGCCCACCGCAATCGGGCTCTGGGTTTCTGCATCTTCAACAACGTCGCGGTGCTCGCCGAGAAGCTGGTGGCGGAGGGCAAGCGTGTCGCCATCGTCGATTGGGACGTGCATCACGGTGACGGGACCCAGGACACCTTCAATCGACGCTCAGATGTCCTGTATGTCTCGATGCACCAGTTCCCTTTCTATCCCGGCAGCGGCTGGATGGAGGAGATCGGGACCGGCACCGGCACCGGGCATACGGTGAACATCGCGGTGCCCCCGGGGACCCGGGGCGACGCATATGAGGCCGCCTTCACCAGGATCGTGCTGCCGGTACTCGAAGAGTTCGACCCGCACTGGATCCTGGTGAGCGCCGGATACGACTCGCATCGTGCCGATCCGCTCGCCGAGGTGATGCTCGAGGCCGACGACTACGGGCGGATGTCGGCCCACCTCTCCCGCTTCGACCTTCCGGTGGTGGTGGTGCTCGAGGGGGGGTACCACCTGGAGGCGATCGAGGCCTCGGTGGCGGCGACCCTGGCCGGGCTGGCGGGGACGATGCCCGAACACTCGGTGCGCTCACCGAAGCGGTCCCACATCATGGTGGACCTGGCGGCTGAGGTGGCCTCGGCCAATTGGAAGTCGGTGAGGGCCTGAACCGACGCCGGATGCCAGAGGCCGGACGCCCGACTCCCGACACCCGTTGGCGATCGTGATCGCCGTATTCCTCTGACATCTGGCCTCCGGCCTCCGGTTTCCGGCCTCCCTTCGTGCTCAAGGCGCTCCCCGACCCTTCCGATTACCCAACAAGATGGTTTCCACTTCCTTGGACTCGCTGCTCGCCGTGGCCGTGTCCAGCCGCGCCTCCGACCTCCACCTGCGGGCCGGCGCGGTACCGACTTTGCGCGTGGCGGGTGTGTTGCACGGATTTGCCGGGGAGCCCCTCACCGAGGCCGAGGTGGAGCGCCACCTGTTCGAGGCGATGCCGGACCGGCTCCAGGTGGAGTTCAAGCAGCATCACGAGGCCGACTTCGCCTACGGACTTCCCGACGGAACCCGATTCCGCATCAACGCCTACCGTCAGCGCGGGCTGGTGAGCCTGGCGATCCGGGTGCTGCTGCCCCCCACCGGGGACTTCGCCTCACTCGGTCTGCCCCCGATCCTGGAGAGGGTCACCGCCGAGCCGCGCGGTCTCGTCCTGGTCACCGGACCCACCGGCTCGGGCAAGTCGACCACGCTGGCCGCGCTCATCGACCACATCAACTCCCACCTGCGGCGCAACATCATCACGGTGGAGGATCCCATCGAGGTGGTGCATCACGACAAGTCGTCGATGGTGAGCCAGCGCGAGGTCGGGGTGGATACCAGCGGTTTTGCCGAGGCGATGCGCCGGGTGCTGCGCCAGGATCCTGATGTGATCATGATCGGTGAGATGCGCGACGCCGAGACCATCGATGCCGCTCTCAAAGCCGCCGAGACCGGGCACTTGGTGCTGTCGTCGCTGCACACTCTCGATGCCGCCGAGACCATCAACCGGATCCTCGACTTTTTCGAGCACGATCAGCAGCGCCAAATCCGGCTGCTCCTCGCCGGGACGCTAAGGGCGATCATCAGCCAGCGCCTCCTCCCCACCGCCGACGGCAAGGGACGGGTTCCTGCGGTCGAGGTGCTGATCAACACCGAGCGGGTGGCGGAGCGGATCGCCGATCCGGCATTGACCCACGAGATCCCTGACGTCATCGCTGAGAGCGCCTTCTACGGCATGGAGACCTTCGATCAATCGATCCTTCGCCTCGTTTCCGCCGGTCTGGTGACCTTCGAAGAGGC
>CAYTTU010000146.1:0-3420 GCA_964440905.1 uncultured Acidimicrobiia bacterium
GCATCGCGGACGATTTGGAGGTGGTCGAAGGCCAGGTCGATCTTTTCGTTGAGCACGTCGGACACCGGGACGAGTGCGGCGTCGGCGGCGTCGGAGCCGGCCAGTACCGCACCGACATCGCGCAGCACCGCCAGGTAGCAAACCGTGACCACGTTCATCCGGGGATCTCGGTCCGGGTCGCCGTAGGCGCCGAACTGGGCGAGCAGGCGGGCGGCGTCGACTCCGGTCTCGTCGACCAGTTCCCGCTGGGCCGCCTCGTCCAGAGTCTCGGTGGGGCGCTTGAACCCGCCGGGGATCGCCCACATGCCCTTGAAGGGATCCTCGCCACGACGGATCAGCAGGACCTGCAGCTCCCCGTCGATCATCGTGAAGATCACGATGTCGACCGTGACGGCGAACGCGGGGAACTGGGATGGATCGTATCCGGCGGGCAGGCCGGTTCTTGTCGTCATGACCAATACCATAGCACATGGTTATCGTCATGTCGACTGGAACTATGGTGGCCCCAGGCCTCGAAAGATCAGCCCTGTTGTTGTAATAACCCCAGTCCCAAACTCACTCTCCCAACGGTGGCGCCACGCGTTCCGGCGCCACCAACTCGTATCCGGCGGCGATGGCAAGCAACGTCTCCTCCGACCAGCGGCGTCCCATCAGTTCCAGACCAACCGGCCATCCCTGGGACGTGAACCCGGCGGGGACCACGATGGCGGGGAGGCCACCGACCGAGGCGGTGCCGCAGTTGTTGCCCGACTGCGACGCTCCAAGCAGCGCAGGGACTCGGGTGATGGCCGGGTAGGCAAGGGCATCGAGATCGTGATCGTCCATCCACCCCTCGATGGCGTCCTGGACGATCGCTCGCCGCTGCAGCGCATCGTGGTACGCCGGCGAGTCCAGACTCACCGCAAGGGCATTGTCGAATAGCCCTGCCAGCGCCGACAAATACAGACCGGAGGCGTCGATCGCGGCGAGCGTGTCGTACGGGGCCTCGGGTTGGCCGGCGAGGTAGTCGTCCATCGCGGTGCGCCACTCCCACAGGAACACCGAGGTAGCGTTGCCCCGCAACGCGTTGAAGTTGGGGATCGGTGCCGGCACCACCTCCGCACCGTGGGCCTCCATCAGATCCAACGCATCCCGAGTGGTCTGGAGCATCACCGCGTCCCCGGTGAAGATCACATCGAGGACCCCGATGCGCACACCCTCGAGGGTCCCGCCGGCGGCCGCCGATGAGTACAGGCTTCCGCTGTCGGCAGTGACATCCAACAGAACCGCCAGGTCGATCACCGATCGAGCGAGCGGACCCACCGTGTCCTCCGTAAACGACAGCGGGATCACCCCATCCGTCGGACTCAGTCCCACCGTGGGTCGCAGCCCGTAGAGGTGATTGAACGCCGCGGGGATCCGAATCGACCCGCAGGTGTCGGTACCCAAGCCGCCGGCGGCGAAATCCGCCGCCACCGCAGCCCCGGTACCGGCGCTGGAACCCCCCGGGTTCCGCCCCAGGTCGTAGGGGTTGCGGGTGGTGCCACCGAGCGACGACACCGACTCGATGTCGCGGGCGAACTCGTAGAGGTTGGTCTTACCCAGGATGATCGCTCCCGCCTCTCTCATCCGTGCCACCTGAGTGGCGTCGGCAACCGGGACGAAGCCCGCCAATGACAGTGAACCGGCGGTCGTCGGCATGTCCACCGTCCCGATGTTGTCCTTGACCACCACCGGTATCCCATGCAGCGGGCCGAGCACGGTCCCGGATTGCCGCAACGCGTCCAGCGCCGCGGCCTCGGTCATCGCGTTCGGATTCAGGGCGAGCATCGCGTTGGGTCCGTGATCCAGGTCGAGGATGCGCGCCAGATAGAAGGCGGTGAGCGCCGTCGCCGTGAGTGGGCCATCCTCCATCGCCTGCTGCAACTCTGGGATGGTGGCGCCCTCGATCCCACCGACCTCGGGATACGTGAGTCCGTGCTCGGCGAGGTGCCCGATCACCGCAAGCCCGCCGAGCACGATCGCCGTGCTCGCCCCGAGGTCGACCACCTCGGTCCGAACCGAGAAGGGCACCTCGTAGCGCGAAGTGAGCAGGATCGGCGATCCCACTGCACCCGCGGCCGCTGCTCCCGCCAGGGCGTCGGGGAAGTCGCGTCCGGTGGCGGCGTACACGACGTCGGCGCCACCGAAGGCGAACTCGCTGATCGCCACCGCTGTCGCATAACGGTCGGCACCCTGAATCCGGATCACCTCTGCGAGCTCACCAAGTTCCGCCTCCACCGACTCCGACACCGCGGCGGAACCACCGAGGAGCACGATCTGATCGGGAGCGAGCCGGGCGATTTCGGCGGCGATGACCTCGGGTAGGAATCCGGGCTCGGTGATCAGCAACGGGCCTCCCAGGGCCACCGCTGCCGGCCCGCCGGCGAGGGCGTCGGCGAATCCTCGGCCCGTGGCGACGACCACCGTCGACGCGGTCCCGGGGTATCCGTACTGGCTGACCGAAACCGCGGTGGCGTAGCGATTGAGCCCACCCAGACGAGTGACCGGAGCGAGTCCACCGAGCTCCGACTCGACCGCGGCTCCGATCGCCGCGGTGCCTCCGAGGACCACTATCTCGAGCGGTTGGAGACGCTCGATTTCGCTGCGGGTCACCGCGGGAAGGTCGTCCCGGCCAGTGAGCAACAGCGGTGCGTCGCCGGCACCCGCCACCGCCGCTCCAGTCAGGCCGTCGGGAAAGGTGGCGCCGGTGGCGACGAACACGACATCGGCCCCATCCGGGTGATGGAACTGCGAGATGACTACGGCGGTCGCATATCGGTCGGCGCCCGCCAGCCGAATCACACTGAGTTCGGCGGCGACCGCCGATGGAGCCGGGAGCAGCGACACGAGGACGGCGACGGCCAGGAGGCGGCGCATCCCGGCCAGCCTAGGTTGGGGAGGGATCTGAGCGAACCTTCTCGCTGTAACTACTGGCGACGGGTCACGGCGCGGCCGACACGTGGGCACTTCGACTCTTGTTTCCCGACCGGTCGGACACGACGATCGAGCCAGGAGCCGACCCGAGGAGTGTTCTATGTTCACGTTCTCCGTCCGTCACCGCGACCTGGCGTGGGGAGTGGCACTCATCGTGCTGCTGTCTTCCATCTGGGTCGCCCGTGGCGACCGGGCCGACGCCGCTTTCGGCCCACCGGGGACCGGGATCGCCGTGGTCTACGTGGCAGTGTCCACCGACTTCCCCGACTCTTTGGGAGTCGGACCTGGAGCCGGAGGCAACGCCGCCCCCATCATCATCCTGCCCACCAACCCCCCCATCCCCGCCGCCACCTCAGCCGAACTGATCCGCCTCGACCCGAAGAGTGTGATCATCGTCGGTGGCCCCGCAGTCATCTCCGCAGCCATGGAAACCGCCTTGGAGGCGCTGCTCTCCAATGCCGATGT
>CAYTTU010000147.1:0-16931 GCA_964440905.1 uncultured Acidimicrobiia bacterium
TCAGGAAGCATCGATCGACCTTGGTGGCGTGGAGCGCGGCCCACATCGGATAGAAGCCGAGCGGGCGTCCCAGCACCGGGTGCAGGTTCTTGTCCTTGATCGACTCGCTTCCGGCGCGCCCGGTGAGCAGGACTGCATTCACGAGAGGATCTCGGCGAGGGTGGCGTCGACGGTGAGCCGGGAGTCCGCGCCCAGCAGTCCGGCGACGAAGCGACGCTGGCGATCCTGGTCGTGGATGGCTTTGAAGGTGCGGTCACGTTCCGGGTTGACCAGGGCGATGTCGGCCTCGCCGGTGTAACCCTGGCGATACGGCTGTTTGCCTGAGTAGAAGGTGAATCCGGTCACGTACACCGCCGCCACGTCGAACGACAACAGGTCGTTGATCGCTGCCAACCCCGAGTTGGGGTGGGTATCGATCGCCGCGACGAGGTCGAGGTGGCGTCGGAGAGGCATGGTGCGCAGCGGGATGCGGCCACCGAGGTCGTTCTCGAACGCGGCGATGTCGGTGGCATGGGGGTGATTCAGGTTCTGCCGCGGGTAAGCGGTGCAGATCCACGAGACCTCGGCCGGGAGGGCGTCGATCCATTCCTTGCGTTGCGGAAGGAACTTCTCCCCGAACCAGCAGCTGTGATAGAGGATGTCGGTGCGCCGTCCGATGTCCGCCACCAGGGCATCAGGGATGACGTAACCCCGGTTGATGCGGACCACCAGGTCGTTGGATTCGATGAGGGGTCCCTGGCCCGATCCTTCAACGGATAGTGCCGGTCCCACCACGGCGACCCGCTTGCCCCGAACCACACCTGCGTAGATGTCCTCGAAGTCGTCCACACCGCGACGCTAACCCATCCCGGTGGGCGGGTACCCTGCCGGTGCGGGCGCTTAGCTCAGATGGCGAGAGCGCTTCCCTTACAAGGAAGATGTCGGGGGTTCGAGTCCCTCAGCGCCCACCACACGGAGCCCTTTGCGGTGCAGGGGATCGCTGGTGTTCATCGTTCGAGCCCCAGACCTCGTCGTCGAGGCCGCGACCACGGACGGCGGGTTTCCAGTGGCGGGTGCGGAATCCGGCCCGCCGGAGTGGCCCGCCTTGGGGGGCGGTGAAGATCAGTCCTTCGTCAGAGGGGGCTGTCGTGCGCCTGGTGGTTGCCGTTGTCCAGCGTGCCGGAGACTTCCAAGACGAGCGTTCCGTCCGCATCCCAGATGCGGATGGTCGCCGTGTCATTCACGCCGGGCTGGCCGGCGTCGGTGAATGTCCATGCGATGGTGGCGCCGGACTGGTTGTTCAAGCGGCCGGTGCTTATGCCTAGGTAGGTGTCGAAGCCCGCCGCAGGCGGCGTCGGGTCGATATCCGGATCGTCCATGCACACCGCCGCGGTCAGTTCCTCCTCCAGGTGGAAGCGGTTGCCGTCCCGGCCCTGACCCCAGTTGACCTGCAGCCTGTTGGGCCCGTCATTGGCGTCACACTGGAGGGTGAAGCCGTGGGTCACGCGCACGCCGTCTGCCGTGAATACGCTGCCCCCGCCGGTAATGCGGCCGTCCGAGAAGAAGGGCACGAGCGGGAAGGGCTCCCCCGCAAGGCCGGCGTCAACCCCGGTCATGGTGACCGCGTCGGTCGCCAGGGCACGCCCATTGAACGTCCCGCCGGTGACCGTGATGGCCGCACCCGAGAGGATGGTCCCCTGGAAGTTCGAATCCGTCAGTGTCGCGGCCGCGCCCTCCGGAGTCCACCAAACCACGTTATCCGCGTCTCCGCCGACGATGACGACATTGAAGCCGGTGCCCGTGAGTGCGCCTTCACCTTTGAGAATCCAGACCGCATCGGAGTCGCCCCCGGCGTCGAGAGTGAGCGTTCCCGTCTTATCCGAGATGTCGAAACTGTAGACACCCGGAGGAAGCGTGACGCCATCCAGGTCGCCCGTCAGCTCATTGCCGGCCGGCACGCTCATCAAGGCTACGTCGGCGTACGCGTCTAGGAAGTCAGCGTAAGCAGCATCAACAGCGACGCCGTCATCGAAAAAGTTCCCGGTGACATTGGAGCTGGTCAAAGTGAGGGCGCCGCCATGGTGGAGGTCCCCAATGACATTGGATCGGGTCAAAGTGGCGGCGCCGGTGGAGCCCACATCCCCGACAACAGTGGAGTCGGTAAGGGTCACCGCCGTTCCCAGGACGACGAAGTCCTCCGCGGTCCCCAATCCGACGGCCGCCGCCGCCGGCACCGCCAGTCCTGCCGCCAACACCCCGACGAGCAGCAAGACGACCCAACCCCGCCTCCGCCCGTTGCCTGAAATCACTCTGCCAGTGCGCATCATGTTCACACCTCCACCCCAGCACCCCAGATCCTAGCAAAGCAGCTCCCAATCTCGGGGGGGGGGCCGATCAGCAGGCCTCTGCGGATAGGGAGAGGGATTGCTCACCACCCTGGGAGCAAGCCAACCGATGGGGGCCAAGAATCCTTGTACTGCGAGCATTCTGCCGATCCTCAAGGGCGCGCCTGGACCACTCATAATCCCTTACAAGGAAGATGTCGGGGTTCGAGTCCCTCAGCGCCCAAAGCCATCCGAGCTGCGCTCGGATGGCTTTGGGGAATCCTTCGGATTACCCACGGCTCCGTCCGCCCGGGGCGAGGCGTAGCATCGTTCCGCACCCGGATCCCGGAGCGTCGCCGAATGGGTTTCAACACCGCCGCAGACCGTCGCCTCTCCCTCGCCCGAGCGGTGCTGATCGTCGGGGTCCTGGTGATCACCGTGGCGAGCCAGGCGCCGGCTACGCCGGCCTCCGCCGCGCTCCGGTCGGGCCGCTTTCGCATGCTGGTCACGCCCACCGAGCTCACCATCTGTGTGGGCGAGCAGGAGACCATCCAGGTGATGATTCCGGTGGAGCTCCCGCCGGATGACGTTGGCGACGACGAGAGTCCGTATCTGCACCTTCCCGACCAGCCCTTCTACACCGAGGCCGAGCCCAGGGGCATCGTGTCCATGCCGCAACGTGGGAGCACCGGCGCGGTACCGGGCAGCGCGGCGTCGTTCGTCATCACCGGCGCCAAGCCCGGCGAAACCGACATCACCTTCCAGCACCACGCCGACGAGTACCTCTCGTTCCTCCCCTTCACGTGGCACGCGGCGCCGCGGGCATCCGCAGTCACCGTCCATGTGACCGTCGAGCGCTGCTACGAGGCCTACGCCAGCGCCCTGGAGTCCACGTTCACTGAAAAGGACATGGGAGGCCTGGACGATTACTTCGTTCTTGCCGGTTTTCTCGCCAACACGCAGGGGCTGACCGCCGCGACGATGGTGATGTTCTTCGCTCCCAGCACGCAGGACGACGGCGTGTACGCCAAGATCGAGCAGGTGTCCTTCCAGGGGCTCCCCTGCACCAACTTCAGCAGCGGCGGGTACGAGGTCGTGTTCCATACCCCCACGAAGTCGGAGGGCGACCTCATCCTCCAGGGCACCGTGTCCGTGGTGTGCCTGGGGCGACTTCTGGGTAGCAATAACGAGGCGGTGCAGGTCGCCTTTCGGGTGAAGGCGGCTGGGGAGGGGACGCCGTGAGCCCCGCCAGTGTCACTCGGGCGGCGCGGCGGTGTGCCGTCCTGGCGCTGCTGACGATCGTGGCCGCCGCCTGCGGGGGAGCCGGAGGGAGCCCGACCTCATCGGCACCGTCGTCGGTCACGACCGCCGCAGATGTGACCACCAGCTCGGAGGCGCCCCCTGTGGAACTGACCCTGGGGTCGGGGTCCTTTCACCTCGATGATCCTGGTGTAGGCCTCGCCGCGCTGGACTCATTCGTCGCCACACTCACCGTGTCCTTCGAGGGCACCAGGGACGGCCAGCCGAACGCTTGGTCGGTGGTCCACGAGATGCGCCACCGCGCCGATCCGCTCGCAACCGTGATCGCGGTCGAGAGTATTGGCGATACCCCATCTGCCGATCCCTCCCTCATGGCCGAGGCCGACGGGGCCCGCTACGAGGTTGGTGCGGACGGCGCCTGCAGTGGCACGCGTGCCGACCCGGGCGACCTCGCCTTCCGCTGGATGGAGCCGGCAAGACGCCTCGACGCGGTACTCGGGGCGGAGCCGGCGGGCGAGGACACCATCGAAGGCATCGCCGCCGCCCACTTCACCTTCGACGAGCGCGCCGTCGGGCTGTTTGGGATCGCCCCTCCCTCGGGAGAACTCTGGCGGGCGGCCCCGGGAGGTTATGTGGTGCGCTACCAGCGCACCACCACGGGCGACGCCGACTACTTCGGAGAGGGTGTTGAGGGCACGCTGGTCTGGGACTACGCCCTCGCTGAGGTCAACCAGCCGATAGATCTGGCCTTCCCCCCAGGTTGTCGAGTGGACCTGCCCATGCTTCCCGACGCTGCCAACGTGCTCAACCTGCCCAGGTGGCTGTCGTTCGATACTTCCTCCGGCGCCGCAGAGGTGGCCGACTTCTACCAGCAGGCGCTGGCCGCTCTGGGCTGGGACGTCGTTCTCGCCCCCGACGCCTCCGACACCGTCGCGGTGCTCCAGTTCGCCTCTGGGGATGAGAACCTGTTCATCGCGGTCGGACCCAGCGATCTCGGATCACGCGTCGACATCATCATTCAGCCGGCGACTTGACCGAGACTTATTCGAGTCCCGCAGCGCCCAGGCGTTAGACGTGTTGATCTGCAAGCACCTTTGCGGTCTGTGATCGGCTCTTCCGCAGCGTCTGGCCTGCGTAACGACCGCCCGGGTGTACGACACGGCGGTGCAGCTCGACCCTTTCGGGGGCTAAAGGGGCCGGCTGGGCGGGATGACACCGCGTACCCGCCGCCTCACCGTCTTGGACTCTGAACTTCTGGCCCATCGCTCATCGCTAACTCCGCATCCACATCGCAGCGTCGCCCGATGTCGCTGAACTCAGCAGCAGCGGTCGGTGTCGTGGTGATCGGGGGCGGCGGCTGATCTGAGCCCTAGATGCCAAGGAGGGCGGTGAGCTGGTTTTCGACGGTTTGGCTGATGACGGCGGTGCCGCCGAGGATGTAGATGCGGGTGGGGTCGAGGCGGGTGATCTCGTCGATCACCGTCTGGGGGAGGCTGGCGGTGGGGGTGAGCAGTACGGGGGCGCCGGTTGTGGCGGCAGCGGCGGCGCCGGCGAGGGCGTCGGGGAAGTTGGTGCCCACGGCGATGTAGAGGTGGCCGACGAGGGCGGGGTTGGTGAAGGTGTGTTGGCTGATGGCTACTGCGGTGTCGTAGCGGTTGGCCCCGGCAAGGCGGATGGTGGGAGCCAGGGAGTCGAGTTGGTCGAAGACATCGTCGGAGACCGCGATGGGGCCTCCGGCGACGATGATCAGGGCGGGGTCGAGGCGCCCGATTTCGGTGATGACGGCTTGGGGAAGGCTGGCGGTGGGGGTGAGCAGGACGGGGCCTCCGAGGGCGGTGGCGGCGGCTGCGGCGGCGAGGGCGTCGGGGAAGTTGGCTCCGGTGGCGATGACCACGACCTCGGCGGAGCCGGCTGTCGGGTAGGCCCATTGGCTGATGGCAATGGCGGTGTCGTAGCGGTTGGCGCCCTCCAGGCGGGTGATCGGTGCCCAGGCGGTGAGGGTGAGCTGGTCGCCGGCGGACACCGCCGCGGTGCCACCGAGGATGATGATGGCGGCAGGGTCGAGGGCGTCGAGGGCCTCTGCGGTGGCTTGGGGGATGCTTCCGGTGAGCAGCAGGGGGGCGGCGACGGTTCCGGCGGCGGCGGCTCCGGCGAGGGCGTCGGGGAAGTTGGCTCCGGTGGCGGCGAAGACGCTGTGAGCACCGAGCATGTGATGGTGGGTGGAGACGGCGGCGGCGGTGGCGAACCGGTTGGCTCCTGCGAGGCGGGTCACACCCGCATCGGTGAGCTTGATCACGAACACGTCGGCGTCGCCGCCGCTGGTCAGGTTGTGGACGCCCGACCCGGGATCGAAGTCCACGATGAGGTTGAACGATCCGGTGACGGTGACGTTGCCATGAGCATCCACCGCCACCCCAAAGCCCACGTCGAGGCCGGCGGCGCCGAAGCCGTGCGCCCACACCAGGTTCCCGGCCGGGTCCAGCTTGACCACGAAGGCGTCATCGAGGGCGTTGCCGGTCAGCTCATGGGTGTCCGGCCCGGGGTCGAAGTCCACAGTGCCGGTGAACCGTCCGGTGAGGGTGACATTGCCATGAGCATCCATCGCCGCGCTGTTCCCCCGGTCGGCGCCGGCGGCGCCGAAGGGGTGGGCCCAGACCAGGTTGCCGGCGGCATCCAGTTTGACCACGAAGGCGTCGGTGGAGCCGGCGCTGCTGGTCAGGTTGTGGGGGTCCGGCCCGGGATCGAAGTCCACCGTGCCGGTGAACCGTCCGGTGAGGGTGACATTGCCATGAGCATCCACCGCCACCCCAAAGCCCAAATCAAGGGCGCCGGCGCCGAAGCCGTGCGCCCACACCAGGTTGCCAGCGGAATCCAGTTTGACCACGAACACGTCGGTGGAGCCGCCGCTGATCAGGTTGTGAATGCCCAATCCGGGGTCGAAGTCCACGGTGCTCTCGAAGTAGCCGGTGAGGGTGACGTTGCCATGCGCATCGACCGCCACGCTCTGGCCCGCGTCGGATCCGCCGGCGCCGAAGCCGCGTGCCCATACCAGGTTGCCGGCTGGGTCGAGCTTGACCACGAAGACGTCATCGGAGCCGTTGCTGTTCAGGATGTGGGTGCCCGATCCGGGATCGAAGTCCACGGTGTCCTCGAAATGCCCGGTGAGGGTGACGTTGCCATGAGCATCCACCGCCACCCCAAAGCCCAAATCAATGGCGGCGGTGCCGAAGCGGTGGGCCCAGACCAGGTTGCCGGCGGAATCCAGTTTGACCACGAACACGTCGGTGGAGCCGCCGTTGCTGGTCAGGTTGTGGGTGCCCGATCCGGGGTCGAAGTCCACGGTGCCACTGAAGTAGCCCGTGACGATGACGTTGCCGTGAGCATCGACCGTCACGCTCTGGCCCGTGTCGAGTCCGGCAGCGCCGAAGCCGTGCGCCCACACCAGGTTGCCGGCGGCATCGAACTTGGCCACGAAGACGTCATTGGAACCGCCGCTGATCAGGTTGTGGATGCCCGATCCGGGATCGAAGTCCACGGTGCCACTGAAGTCGCCGGTGAGGATGACGTTGCCATGGGCATCCACCGCCAACCCTAGGCCCTGGTCGGTGCCGCCAGCGCCGAGGCCATGCGCCCACGACAGGCCACCGCCCCCGGGCTCGACGGCGGACACCGGTGTCATCAGCGAAGCCAGCACCAGCCCCGCCACCACCACGCCGCGTCCACGCGTCACCATGGTCCCCCGATGGAGGCTGAAACCAACCATACCAGCCCCCCGTCTACCGTCCCCAGGCGCTGTGGGGGAGTGGCGGTGGTCGGATCGGACCGGTTGGAGTGTGATCCTCTCCAGGATGAAGCGATCCCTCGGCCGTCACCCGTCCATCCCCGCCACGAACTTCTCCACCTCGGCGTCGGCGGCCATGACCACCTCGGTCGCATCGGGGAAGCGTCCGGCGGCGACATCGGCCCGGTACTCGGTGAGAGCCCGCCCCCGCTCCTCGACGATCTGGGCGTGCAGTGCGGCCAAGTCGGCATAGGCCCGGGCGTGGCGGGGGACCCGTCCCTCGCCACAGATGTCGGTGGTGAAGAGGAAGATGACATTGGCGTCCTTGCCGGACCCCAAAGATATGGTGACCATCCCGGTGCGCCGTCCGATCTCGGCCATCACGTTGGCCGGGATCAGCTCGCATTCGACGGCAAAGGCTCCGGCGTCTTCGAGGCGCCGGAACCGGTCCCACAGGGCGAGAGCCTCCTCGCCGGTTCGGCCCACCGCCCGCACCCCGCCATAGAGGGTCGACTTCTTGGGGACGAACCCGAGGTGTCCCATCACCGGGATGTCCTCCTCGGCCAGCAGCTCCACCGTGCGCAGGCGTCGCGCCGTGATCACGGCATCGGCGCCGTTCCCCAGCGCGGTCAGGGCAGTGCCGAGGAGTTCGTCCACCGTGACGGCTCCCTCGAAGTCGATCGCTGCGGTGACGAAGATCCGCGACGAGCCACGCCGTACGGCCGTCACCGCCTGGGAGAGGCACACCACCATCTCGATGCCCGCCGCCTCTGCGGCGGCCGCCTCGGCTTCATTGCCCGCGGTCACCTGGGCGTACTTGGTGCTCATCCCCTTGAGCGCCTTGATCGACGCCACCGTCACGGTGCGTTCGGCGTCCCGGCCGTTGTAGTCGAGTATCCGCGGCATGGCAGTCCTTCTCCGTGATCGGCGAGCAATGCTGGCAGATCGGTCGCCTGGTCACAGCCAGGTGGCGGTTTGCTCCTGAAGGTGGGTGCGCCACAGGCGCGGCGTCAGTGTCGGATGGTGCGCCTTGAGCTCCTCAAAACGCCGCAGGGTCTTCTGGTAACGCCCCTCGCCCATCCGCACCTTCTCGTGAGGCCAACGGATCAGCGCCTGCTCCACCGACCAGACGTTGTATTCGCCGAGGCGCCAGTCGGCACGGGTGAGCTCGTCCAGGTGCATGACGGCAAGTCCCTTGAGCCGCCCCGAACCGTCGACGTAAGGATCCATGTACGAGTCGACCAGCGCCCGCACCGTGGGGAACACCGGGATCCTCCCGTGGAGCCCCTCGTCACGGGAGCGGGCCACGGTGCCCCACCGGCCCTCCTGCCGGTAGACGAAGAGAACATGGTCGAGCCCGTCCTCGGACTCCAGGTCGAGCGCCAGGGCGGGATAGCCGTGCTGTTCGAGCACGGTGGCGGCGAAGAGGACGGCTTCGAGGCAGTGGGCCCGTCCAGTGGACACCACCCCGCGGAAGGTACGCAGCGTCTTCTCCCAGTTGTAGGGGAAGCGGCGCAGGAACCTCTGCACCTGGCGCGGGGTGCGCAGGGTGTCGATCAGCCGGCGTTCCGTCGCGGTGAACTCGGACCGCGCCGGGGTGCGAGTGGTCATCCGACCCGGCAAGGTAGCGGTCCCGCGACGCGCCGGTCCCCGGGGGCGGTCGACCCCCGGGGACCCGGTCTGCTGGGTGAGGCTGGACTACCCGCCGATCTCGATCTTCAGATCGGCCTCGGCCTCAGCCTGGGTCTCAGCCTGGGTCTCAGCCTCGGCGCCGGTCTCGGCACCGGTGGTGGCGCCGCCGTCCGCCTCGGCCCCGGCCTCGGCACCTGCGGTGGCCGCAAAGTCCACTGTGGACTCGATGGTGCCGTCGACCTGAGTGAGCACGACGGTGGCAGTCTCGGCGGCGGAGCGGAACTCCACCGTGATGGCGTTGCTCGTCTGGCTGACCACGCTCGCCTCGAACCCGCCGATGGTCTCGATACCGGTCAGCACCAGCGCCGCACCATCGAGGCGGGCGCCGACCCGGCCGGCCCCCGCGACATTCACGACGTCGCCGACCTCGAGGTCGAGCGAGCCGGACAGCGAGGTGTCGGGCCGAGGCAGGGCGATCCCGATATGGGCGGCAGCATCGGCGGTGAACCGCTGCGCCCCGTCAGGCAGGTTTCCGGTAACTGCGGCGGTGCCGCCGGCCGCCAGCGCGGCCGCCAGGCCCAATGCCGCAGCCTTGATGGCGACGTGGGACGCCGCCGATGCGGTGATGGTCGTGGTCATGGTGACCCCTCCTTCCACGGCGGCCGCTACCGCAGCCGCCGCAACCGTGGTACCGATCGCTCCCGCCGCCACCGCTCCGACGATCACACCGACCGCAGCCGGCGAGAGATCGCCGACGACTTCGGTGCGCAGGTCCCGTTCCCAGAGTGGGATCGGGTCGGGAATGCGATGGTTGGTGGGATGCGCGGTCATGTCACTTGGGTGATCGCTGACCCGGCCTGAGCGTTACAGGAGGTGATCAGGATCCAAGTTCAGAGTTTGGAGTTCGGAGTCTGGAGGCGGAATCCGGAACTCTCCACTCCAAACTCTCAACTCTGAACTCATGCCTTCGCCCCTCCTCAGGGGAGAGGCACACTCGGCAGCGTGATCTCGGGCACGGTGATCACCGGAACGGGCACTGTGGTCACCACCTCGTCTGGCCGGGGGAGGCTGATGCCGATCCCGTCGACCAGGTCGGCGACCCAGGACTGGATGGGATCGGGGAGGATTCCGGCTGCGGCGGCGATGGCGCCACCCACCGTGACGGTGACCAACACCGCGGCCGTCACCTTGGTTGCCGTGGCCGCGGTGAGGGTGGCCGCGGCGGCGATACCGCCTGCCCCGGCGGCAGCGGCGGCGGCGGTTGCAATCGAGGCTGCCCGGCCCGCCTCGAGCGGGGTAACGACCTCGGCGGTGAGGCGGCGCTCCCATTCTCCGGGAAGGATCGGAAGATCTTCGTCTGCCATCAGTTGACTGCCTTCTCCTCGGCACCGTAACCCCGCCGTATCAACTCCTCCCGGAGTTTGGCCATGGCGCGGAACTGGATCACGCGGACTGTGCCGGGACGCTTGCCCACCGCCCGCCCCACCGCCTCGGCGTCGAGGCCGGCGAGCACTCGCATCAACACCACGTCGCGTTCCAGCGGTTCGAGGACCTCGAGGGCGTCGGCCGCCCCGGCGGCGGCGACCCGCCCCAGGACCTCCTCCTCGGGACCGGCCGCCGCGCTGGCAAGACTTTCGGGAAGGGGTGCGGTCGCCCGCGCCGACGCTCGATAGCGGTTGACAACTTGGCGGTAGGCCACGGCGAACAGCCAGGAACGAAACGCCTCCCAGTCGCCGTGGAACTCGCCGATGCGTTGCGCCGCGGCCGTGAACACGTCCTGGGTGAGGTCGTCGGGGTCGGGGGCTCCCCGGGCGCGGGCATAGCCGCGGATCACCGGCCCCAACTCGGTGACGATGTGTTCCCACGCAGCGGGGTCGCCGCGCCGGGCGCGCCCCACCAGATCGGTCGGGGCCGTGGAGCCGGATACGGGCACGGCGGTCATCACCGGGGTGATCGTGGCAGGGCCGCGGGCGTTACGGGGATTCTCAGCCCGCTGCTGCCGTCCCGCACTGGTCGGCGAGCGGCTGCAGGTTGAGGGCGATGATCGCCTCCGCCGGGGAAAGGGTGATGGCGGTCTGGACCCGCTCCCGGATCAAGGGCACGTTGGGCGCGTTGTATCCGGAGAGCTGATAGGCCACGTAGGAGGTGGCGGTCCCGGCGAACTCGGGGGCATTCGGCATCAGCCGGATCGAGACGATGTTCTCCAGGTCGGCGATCGAGAGCAGGTCGAGGAAGTCGGGGATGAGGGAGATCGGGATGTCGGTGATGACGCTCTGCTGGATCGCCGGCACCAGCGTGGGCAGTTCGCGCAACAGCTCGACGGGTTCCGACTGGCGGGCCAGCGCCTCGAGAATGCACCGCTGGCGACCCATCCGGTTGAAGTCGTCGGTCTGAACCCGGCTGCGGGCGAACGCCAGGGCGTCGATCCCGTCCATGACGTAAGTGCCGGGGGCGAAGTCCACCGGGTACGGTCCCAAGCCGGGATGGGTGTACTCCGGGTCGTAGATCCGCGTGGTGACGTTCAGCTCGACCCCACCGAGGGCGTCGACGATGGCGACGAACCCGTCGAGGTGCACCAGGGCGAAGTAGTCCACCTCGAGCCCCAACAAGCCGCCCAGGACCACCTTGGCGGCGTCACCGCCGGTGTTGGGTCCGGTAAACAGGTGGGGGTTGGCCAGCCCGTAGGCGTAGATCGCCCAGGCGAGGTTGGAGGCATCCCCCCACGCCCCGTCCGCCCACAGCGAGTGAGCCGGGTGATCCTCGGGAATCGGAAGCTTGATGAAGTTGCGGGGCACGGAGAACATCGCCGTCCACCCCGTCTCCGGGTCGACCGAGATCACGATCATCGTGTCGGTCCGCACGCCGGTCCGACCCACCCCGGCGTCGCTGCCCAGCAGCAGGATGTTGATCCGCTCACCGTCGGCGAAGGGATCGGGCTGGGTGGTGGTGGTGGTCGGCGCCAGAGTGGTCGTGGTCGGGCCGACGGGGACCGTGGTGGTGACGGCCGTTCCCGGGAAGGTGGTCGTCGCGGTTGTCGGCGTGGTCGTGACCTGTCCTGGGTCCTGGGAGTAGTCGAAGGTGAGGGCGTCGTACAGCACCAGGTTGCGCTCCCCGATCCAGATGTGGGGGACGGCGGTGAAGAGCAGCACGAGAGTCAGTAACGCCGAACCGATGGCCGTCCCGGCGAAGCTGATCGGCCGGCCCAAGGAGGCGAGCTGATAGGCGTCGACCGCGGCCGCCACCCTGAAGGCGAGGGCGGCGGCGTTGGCCGCAAGGAGCACCAGCAGGAGTCCGGGATTACGGAAGAAGGGCCGGGAGAGGTCGATCGCCAGCTCCAACCCGGTGACGTAGAACACCATCATGAAGAGCACCAGGGCGGGCACCACCAGCGCCGCAGTGATGGCGATGTACCACCACCCCCGCCGGCGATGACCGGCGGCGATCTGCCCCAGCCCGGGGATCACCGCCGACAGCGCCGCCGCCACCAGGGGATGGGGCCAGCGCGACGGGCGGGTGGAGGCCGGAGAAGGAGGCATCGCCGCACCTCAGGATACGGCGGCAGGTGCTCAATTCGGTGCAACTGCTTGAAACCGGCGACACCTATCGTGCGCTCGTGCCCCGCCGCATCGTCATCATCATGTTGCTGATCGCCCTGGCCGGTATGGAGGTGGGGAACCCGGAGCCGGTGGCGGCCGACCTTTCGGCCGACACCCTGCTCGACCGGGTGGTGGCCCGGCTCGGCGAGCTCTCTCCGCACTATGAGACCCGGGGGGTGCTGGCGATCAGCGTCGTTCGCCTCGACCGGCCGGAGTGGGCCTCGTTTCGCGGTAGCGAGCAGTACAAGTCCGCCTCGGTGGTCAAGGCGGTTTGGGTGGCAGCCGCGCTCGACACCGTCGGCATCGAGCCCGTTGCCCCGCTGGCTCCCACCACCCTCGTCAACTCTTCGAACGAGTCGGCCGGACGGGTGATCGATCGGGCCGGAGGGATCGATGTGGTCAACGACTGGGCCCACACGCTGGGGATGGAGCAAACGACCGCATACGAGTGGGAGTTCGCCGGTGTCGAGCGACGCTCGGCCGCCTATCCGGGACCCCTTCGAGGCAACAACGTGACCACCACCGATGATCTGGCGGGATTCTGGGCGGCGGTGGCCTATGGGTATGCGCTCGGCTCCGATGAGGCCGCGGCATTCCGCGAGTGGACCCGGGGTCCACGCGCCTCGACCGAAGGCAACCGGCTGATCGCCCGACTCCCCGCGGCGGTCGGTGAGCTCACGTCGCTCAAGGGTGGCTGGTTGCAGATCGGCCGGGAGTACACCCTGGACGATGGCGAGACCGGATGGGGTGGTGAGCCGTCGGGCACCGTGGTGACCTTTGTTCGCGGCGCGGTGAGCACCGCGGCCGGGATCGTGACCACCCCCAATGGTGTCGCCTACGCCATCGCCATCGCTGCCTACGACGGCAACAGCTGGGTGCGGATGACCTCCTGGGTGGAGTACACCTCGTGCATCGTGTACTCGGTGACGGCACACGACCCGATCGACTGCGTTCGTAACGGCGATCCTCCCGCAGTGCGCCAGCGCGTCGCCGAGCCCGCCGGGTCCATCGAGCAGGTGACGGTCGGCGCGGCGTCGATCGTGGTGGAGGGCTGGGCGGCCGATCCCGACGCCTGGTGGAACCCGACCCGGGTCCTCGTTACATTCGACGGGGTCGGGGTCGGCATGGCATCGGCGGTCCCCACCGGGCAGAACGACTTGTTCGCTCCGCGGTTCCGCCGCGAGATCCCCTACGAGGGAGGTACGCATGAGATTTGCGTCGTCGCCCTCAACGACGGGGCGGGGGAGGACACGCCGATCGGCTGTGTGATGGTGTCGATCGACGGCTCCTAGCTGTCGGCTGTCAGCTCATAGCTTCCGCCTGCACAGCCCTAGCCTTCGTTCGTGCTCGCCATCGCAACCGCGGTCCGCTTTGCCGAGCGGGAGTTGGCGAGGCGCGCCGATCGTGCGGCGGCCATCGACATGGCGCGCTACATGAAGACCACGATGCCGTTCTACGGGGTCAAGACCCCGGACCGGGCGCCGATCGCCCGGGACCTGGCGGAACGATGGCCTCCCGAGACCGCAACGGATTACCGCCGTCTGGTTCTCTCGTTATGGGAACGCCCCCATCGAGAGATGAAGTACCTGGCGATCGGAGTGGCGCAGCGCCATCAGCGGTTCATCCTTCCCGGGGCCATGCCGCTCTATCGCCGTCTCATCACCGAGGGTGCCTGGTGGGACCTGGTCGACGGTGTCGCTGCCGACCTGGTGGGGAGGGTGCTCCGCGAGCATCGAGTCGCCACGACCCCGGTGCTGCGCCGGTGGCTGCACCACCGCGACCTGTGGCTGCGCCGCAGCGCCATCATCAGCCAGCTGAACCACAAGTCCGACACCGACGCCACCTTTCTGTTCGAGTGCTGCGCCGCTCGGGCCCACGACACGGACTTCTTCATCCGCAAGGGGATCGGCTGGGCGCTGCGCCAGTACGCCCGCACCGACCCCGACGCGGTGCGCCGTTTCGTGAGGGAGCAAGGGGACAAGCTCTCGGGGTTGAGCCGCCGCGAGGCGCTCAAACACCTCTGAGCTGGTGACTGGCAACTGGTGACCGGCCCCCGGCCTCCGCCCTCCCGCCGCCGTTATCCTTCCCGCCTCAACGACTAAGGAGCCGCGGGCATGGTGTGGCGCTTGTGGATCGACGGGCAGTGGCGGGAGAGCGCCGCGGGCAGGGTCACCGAGGTGGAGAACCCGGCTACCGAAGAGGTCGTCGACCAGGTCACCGAGTCCACTGCGGCCGATGTCGACGCCGCGGTGCAGGCGGCACACACCGCCTTCTACGACGGACGCTGGTCGAAGCTGACCCCGGGGGAGCGCTCCGAGGCGATCCACACCCTGGGTCGGCTGCTGGCGGACCGGGCCGCCGACTTCGCCAAGGTGGAGAGCGAGGACACCGGCAAGCCGTACGAGTCGATGAGCCTCAACAACGATGTCGCCTTCTCGGTGGACAACCTCAAGTTCTTCGCCGCCGCCGCCCGTAGCACTGCCGGTACCGCTGCCGGCGACTTCCTCAAGGGCTACACCTCGATCCTGCGCCGCGAGCCGGTTGGCGTGGTCGGACAGATCACTCCGTGGAACTACCCGCTGAACATGGCGGTGTGGAAGATCGGTCCCGCCCTGGCGGCGGGTTGCACCATCGTCCTCAAGCCGGCCCCTACGACGCCGCGGACCACGCTGATGCTGGCGGAACTCGCCAAGGAGGCCGGAATCCCTGATGGGGTGTTCAACGTGGTCACCGGCGGCAACGACGTCGGGCAGGCGATCGTGGAGCATCCCCGGGTGCGGATGGTGTCGCTCACCGGCTCCACCCCGGCCGGCAAGAAGGTCATGGCCACTGCCGCCGAGACCCTGAAGCGGGTGCACCTGGAACTGGGGGGCAAGGCGCCCCTGTTGGTGTTCGACGATGCCGACATCGAGGCGCTGGCCGCCGGAGCCACTCTCGGGGCGACCTTCAACACCGGTCAGGACTGCACTGCGGCCACCCGGGTGTACGTCGACCGCTCCCGTTACTCGGAGGCGGTGGACGCCGTTGCCACGGCCATGAGCGCGGTGAAGATCGGCGGACCCTATGAACCCGACGTGGCGATGGGTCCGTTGATCACCGCCCGCCAGCGCGAACGGGTTTCCGGGTTCATCGATCGGGCCCGCGCTGCCGGGGCCAAGGTCGTGGTGGGCGGCGAGGCCCCCAAGGGCAAGGGCTACTTCTATCCGGCCACGGTGGTCACCGACCTTCCCCAGGACGCCGAGATCGTCCAGCAGGAGGTGTTTGGCCCGGTCCTGGTGATGCTCCCCTTCGACGGCGACGAGCAGGCCATCTCCTACGGCAACGACGTCCTCTATGGACTGGCGGCCTCGGTGTGGACCAAGGACGTCGGTCGGGCGATGCAGGTGGCGGCCGATCTCGAGTTCGGCACGGTGTGGATCAACGACCACCTGCCCATAACCTCCGAGTTCCCGCACGGAGGTTTCAAACAGTCCGGGTTCGGCAAGGACATGAGCGAAGAGGCCGTCATGGACTACACGATCAGCAAGCACGTGGTGATCAAGCGATGAACCGGGAGCGCATCACCGACCTGACCAAGCAGATGCTGGAGCGCCTCGCCGGCCGCACCACCAAGTCGCGGGAACTGCTCGACCGGGCACGCCACGTGCTTCCCGGTGGGGTGCCCTCGTCGTTCCAGGACCAGCCCCCGCACCCGATGTACGTCACCCATGGCAAGGGTTCGCAGGTGTGGGACGTCGACGGCAACCAGTACACCGACTTCCACAACGGCTTCGGAGTGATGGTGATGGGTCACGCCCACCCGGTGATTGCCGATGCGATCTGTCGGGCCGCGGGTCGGGGAACCCACTTCGCCGCTCCCGGCGAGACCGCCCTACGGGTGGCCGAGGAGTTGTCGCGTCGGTTTCGGTTGCCCAAGGTGCGCTTCGCCAACTCCGGCACCGAGGCCACGCTCGACGCCATCCGCCTCGGACGGGCGTTCTCCGATCGTGACCGCGTCGTCAAGATCGAAGGCTCCTATCACGGTCACCACGACACGGTGATGGTGTCGGTGGCGCCCGATCCGGCGAAGATGGGACCACGGGAGCATCCCAACCCGGTTGCGTATAGCGCCGGCATCCCGCAGGCGCATGTCGACCTGGTGACGGTGGTCCCGTTCAACGATGCCGACGCCCTCGAGGCCGCACTCAAGGCCGATCCGGGCATCGGCACGATGATCATGGAACCGGTGATGCTCAACATCGGAGTGGTGCCCCCCAAGCCGGGGTATCTCGAGGCGGTGCGGGAGATAACCGCCCGTCACGGTGTGGTGCTGGTGTTCGACGAGGTCAAGACCGGAGCCACCATTGCCGCCGGGGGAGT
>CAYTTU010000148.1:0-6897 GCA_964440905.1 uncultured Acidimicrobiia bacterium
CCGCCCGGATGCCGTTGAGAAATTGCCGAGTGATGTTGCTCACGGTGCGGCTGCTGATGTTCTTCGCCGCCAGAAACGCGAGCGGAAACGAGACCAGGGCACCGATGATGGTTCCTACCCAGGCGATAAAGAACGACTCCATGACCTTGGGCATGACCCGCTGCACGGCCTCAGGGCCGAGATCGGGTTCGGCGAGCCGCCTCATGATCGCCCAGACGTCGCCGGGTGCGCCGAGGAGGCGGTCGAGCGACACGTCGAGACCGAGCGCTCCCCAGAAGGTGGGCACCAGGATCGCTGCCGCGATGGCCCAGCGAAACACCTTGGGACCGATCGGCTGCTTGGGGCGCAACACCGGGGTCGGTGCGGTATCGCTCATACCAATCGCCTTCGCAGGGCGATGCTGACCTGCTCAATGACGAACACCAGGACGAAGATGATGATCACCACCGCCAGCACCCGGTCGAATCGGAAGAAGGCCCGCTGCGCGTCGATCACCTGGCCGATACCACCGGCGCCGACGATTCCCAGGACGACCGAGGCGCGGATGTTGAGCTCGAACGTATAGAGGGCGTAGGCCACGTAATTGGGTAGCACCTGGGGGAGGACCGCGGCCCTCACCGCGGGAAAGTGACGCGCTCCAGTGGCCCGGGCGGCTTCGAGTGGGCCGGGGTCGACGGCGTCCACCGTCTCCGAAAGCAGCTTGGCCATGACCGCCACTGAAAAGAACACCAGTGCCAGGGTGCCTGCAAAGGCTCCCGGGCCGACCGAGGTGACGAAGATCATCGCCCAGAACAGGTCGGGGACGGTGCGGATCAGGTTGATGAATCCCTTGTCGATCAGATACGACGGTCGGTTGGGTGCGGTGATCGTCGAGGCGAGGAACGCGATCGGCAGGGAGACCGACACCCCGATGAAGGTGGCGATGATGGCGATGCGAGTGGTCTCCACGATGGGGTTGGCCCGGGTGGCACTGCCGAACTCCCAAGACGGAATCCACCACCAGTCTCCGTTCCCGATCGCCCAGCCGAAGTCCGGAGGGAGCAGGTTGGGCACCCTGGTGATCCCGGCGATGTTCTCGATCAGTCCGGGCACGGTGAAGCCGACCTGGGCACCGGCATAGGCCGTCATGAAGGTGAGCGAGCTGATCGTGGCGAGCAGTGGCAGTCGGGTGATGAGGCCGAGGGTCGCCGCGAGACCGAAACTGCCGACCGCCAGGGCGATGATGGCGTAGTCGCCGGCACCGAACGTGGGCTCCAAGCCGCGGCGCAGGCCCTCGACCGGGTGGATCACATCGAAGGTCGATCCCGCCGGCAACGCCACCAGGGCACCGGCGAGCCAGAGTGTGGCGCCGTTGAGGACTCCGGAGAGGGATGCCCCGCGCCTTCGGGCGATGATCGCCGAGGCCACCGCCGCCGGCAACCAGGCTCCGGCCAACCTCAGGCACAACAGCACGTCGATGCGCTCCGGGGTATCGGGTACCACCACGGTGGTGAGGACGGCCGACGCGAGAAGTCCGGCGGCGATCATCCCCGACTCCCGCGGCGACATCTCGATTCGTCCCATTCGGATCGCCACCAGGAACCCGGCAGCGGCGATCATCCCCCAGAGCATTCCGGAGGCGATCGTCGCGGTGAATCCCCCGGCCACCATGGCCGCGAGGGCCACCAGCAAAGGCAGTGCCAGAGAACGGGTCTTGCGGGGGGGGAGGGGCCGGGCCACCGCCGCCGATCCCGCGGTGGTCACAGCCCCGCACCCTCGAGGAGGTCGTCGGGGGTCACCGACCGTCCGTAGATACCGCGGAAGGTTCCCTCGTCCACGTCGGCGATGTCCCCGTCGTAGACCAGTTCGCCGTCGCGCAATCCGATGAGGCGCTTGCCGTAGGCACGGGCCAGGTCGAGGAAGTGGAGGTTGATGATCGTGGTGATCCCCAGGTCGCGATTGATGGTGCGCAGGTCGCGCATCACGGTGTGAGAGGTGACTGGGTCCAGGGATGCCACCGGCTCGTCTGCCAGCAACACGGTCGGCTGCTGCGCCAGGGCGCGGGCGATGCCCACCCGCTGCTGTTGTCCCCCGGAGAGGTCGCTGGCCCGCACGTAGGCCTTTTCCACGATCTCGACGCGTTCCAGCGCTTGGAGAGCAATCTCGCGATCCGCATCCGGCCACAACCCGAACATGGCGCGGAACCATCCGACCTTGGAAAGCCGGCCCATGAGCACGTTGTTGATCACCGAAGTACGGGTGACGAGGTTGAACGTCTGGAAGATCATCCCGATCTGGGAGCGCAGCTCCCGCAAGGTCTTGGCATCGGCGCCACGCACCTCGACCCCGTTGACCTTGAGCGACCCCGCCGTGATCGGGACGAACCCGTTTATGGCCCGCAGCAGCGTCGACTTTCCCGCCCCGGACAGCCCGACGATCACGACGAGTTCCCCGGGCTGGATGGTGAGGGTCACACCCTTCAGGGCCTTGAAGCCTCCCCGGTAGGTGACGTCGACCCCTTCGAACTGGATCATCCGGCCTCCTCTCCCCGCCCGACACTAGCGCCGTGAGTTGGAGCCGCTCCCCCCTTGTGGGGGAGCGGGTGCGACTCAGTCGCACCGGAGGGGGTGTTGCTCTTTTCCCCCCCGGGACGCGGGCGGGGGCCGCCAGATGGCGGCCCCCGCGCACGCTCAGTCGGTTGTCAGTGTCAGGTACCGAACCCGAGTTCGTCGATGGCGTCCCCGATCGGCTCCAACGAGGCCTCGGTGGCCGCGTCGGCGCGAATCAAGTCGGTCCAGCTGTACAGCTGTTCCATGACTGCGGCGCCTTCGTCCGTGGCGATGTAATCAGCCATCGCCTGGAAGATGGCGTCCTTCAGGTCGGCGGGCAGGTCGGCTCGCACCGCAATCACGTCGTTGGCGATCCGGGGCGAGATGTTGAACACGATGATCTTCTCGCCGACGTCCGGGAAGTCCTCACGAACCGACCGGCGGGCATCGTCGAACGACAGTCCAATCTGGGCATCGCCGTTGTACACCGCGGTCACGGCCAGGTCGTGGCTCCCCCCGAAGAAGAGGGACTCGTACTGGTCGTCGGTGATACCGGCGTTGATCAGCTGGATGGTCGGGAAGATGTAGCCGGAGGTCGAGGTCTCACCGGGGAACGCGATCGTCTTGCCGACGACCACGCTCAGATCGACCGCCTCAGGGCAGGCCAGGCCGGCGGACGTCGCAGTGTCGCGAGTCCCGTCGCCGTTCCACCCCACCTGCAGAGCCGGCGTGTCGGTCGGGCCCACCGCTACGACGTTGTTGTCAGCGTCGTAGTAGAAGGCACCCTCGACCGGGTCGGCACCGCAGATCGACGGATCGTTGGTGTACCACTGGGCGTGGTAGGTCTGGTCTCCAAAGCGCACCGACTGCGCCAGCAGTTCGAGGTTTTCGTAGTTGCGGCTGGCGAGGACATACCCGGCCGGGCCGAAGGCGCCCATGTGGACCTGTCCTTCACCGAGCGCCACCCCGAGGGCGGTGTAATCGGTGGACACGATGCCGGTCACCTCGATGCCCAGGGCATCGGAAAGGATCTGGGCGAAGGTGTCGATCTCATCCTGGAGTTCTCCGGCTTCCTGCGATGGCACGAAACCGAATACCAGGGTCTCGGGCCATTCCGTGCCGGAACTGTCGTCATCACCGCATGCTCCCACCACCAGCGCCAGGGCCAGCAGCAGGACCACGAGCGGGCTCTTCCGCATAAGGTCACTCTCCCACGTAGACGGTTACCCCAGGGTACCGCGCCGCCGTGACTCGTCGCCGGGCCCCAAACCCGGGTCGCGAAATATCAACAGGCCGGATACCCGAGACCCGAGACCCGAGACCCGATACCCGATACCCGATACCCGATACCCGATACCCGATACCCGATACCCGATACCCGATACCCGATACCCGATACCCGAGGCCGGAGGCCGGTTGCCGGATGCCGGATGCCGGAGGCCGGAGGCCGGTTGCCGGTTGCCGGTTGCCGGAGGCCGGATGCGGATGCCGGATGCCGGAGGCCGGATGCCGGAGGCCGGTTTCCCCAAAGGGCACCGCCGCCGGGCCAGCCGGCGGCGGTGCGATCGGTCGTCTGCTGTTGGGTCGGTTCAGCCCTCGTACAGGACAGACCCCGCCGGGGCCTCGAACCACCGGTCGTAGATCTCCTGGTAGGTGCCGTCTTCGAGCATGTCGGCAAATGCCTCGGCGATCGCCACGAGGAGGGGCGGGCGATTGGGGTCGACGCCGAAGCCGTAGTCCTCACCGGTGTCGATGACGGCCACGATCTCGAGTCCCTCGCGGTTGCCGATCTCGGCCACGGCGGAGGGCTCGTCGTTGATGATCCCGATCACCTGACTTGCTTCGAGGGCGTTGTAGGCATCACCGATCAGTGGGAACTCCCGGACCTCGACCCCGTTGGGAGCGAGGTTGGCGGCGGCCCAGTCGGCACCGGTGGTACCGGTCTGCACCCCGACCACGTCGCCGGCACCGAGGGCGTCGACGCCGGTGATGTCGGGGTTGGCGGTGGTGTTCACCGTCAGCGACTGCTGGGACTTGTAGTAGGGGTCGGTGAAGTCGACTTGCTGCAGCCGCTCCGGGGTGATCGTGGTGGCCGAGGCGACCACATCGAACGCACCAGTGGCCAACTGGGTGAAGATGGTGTCGAAGTCGGTGTCGACCCACTCCACGGTAAGGCCGAGGCGTTCGGCGATTTCTTCGATCAGCTCGATGTCGAATCCGATCTCGTTTCCGGCTGCGTCGAAGTCCTCGAACGGGGGATAGGGAATGTCGGACCCCACGGTGAGTACACCGGGGGTCTTGGTGAGGTCGGCTGCGGCGGTGGTCGTGGAGGCATCGTCGTCACCACAGGCGGAGACGACGAGGGCAAGCACGAACACCAGACCCAGCACTCTGCGTCCACGCATGGCTTGCTCCTGGATTGGCGTTGCTAGCGGCCTGAAGGCCGGATGACGAGAGGCTAGTCGCCCGTCGCCCGTCGCCCGTCGCCCGTCGTGCTGCGTCGCCCTCTGCCTCAGCCATCTGGCATCTGGCATCTGGTATCTGTTTCTCGCGATCCCGGTTCCTCGTCCGGGTCGGCATCTACCATCGCCGCGTGGCCGACTACCGCGCCCTGTATCGCAAGTATCGCCCCCAGAGCTTCGGGGAGGTGGTGGGGCAGGGGCACGTCACCGAGACGCTGGCCCGGGAAGTGCAGGCGGATCGGGTGGCTCACGCCTATCTATTCGCCGGACCGCGCGGCACCGGCAAGACCACGACGGCACGCATCCTGGCCAAGGCGCTGAACTGCCCCAACCGGGGACCCGACGGCGAGCCGTGCAACCACTGCCCGTCGTGCATCGACATCACCGAGGGCACCTCGATGGACGTGATCGAACTGGACGCCGCCTCCCACAACAAGGTGGAGGATGTGCGCGAGATCCGGGCCAATGTCGGGACGGTGGCCAGCGTCGGCGGGGCCCGGCGGGTGTACATACTCGACGAGGCCCACATGCTCTCTCGCGCCGCGGCCAATGCCCTCCTCAAGACACTGGAGGAGCCACCCGAGCACGCCCACTTCGTTCTGGCCACCACCGAGCCCTACAAGCTTCCCGACACCATTCGCAGTCGCACCCAGCGCTTCGACTTCCATCCGATCGGCTCGGAGATCCTGGTTGGCCACCTCGACCACGTGGCCGCGGCCGAGGGGATCAAGACCACCCACGACGGGTTGGCTCTGATTGCCCGACATGCCAGCGGCAGCGTGCGAGACGCCCTCGGACTCATGGAGCAGGTGGCGGCGCTTGGCGGCGGCAAGGTCGAGGCGGCCGGGGTGGCGCGAGCCCTGGGACTTGCCGGGGACGACGCCTTCGAGCGGCTCGTGGGTGCCATCGCCGAGGCCGACGCGGTCGCCGGGCTCACCCTGGTCTCTCACCTTGCATCGTCGGGGGCCGACCTCCGCCGTTTCGTTGCCGACGCCCTCGAGATGTTTCGCGGTCTCTTCCTCGCCCAGTACGCCCCCAATCTGGCCGAGATCGTGGACGAGCCTGCCGACCGACTCGAGGAATGGCGCAACCTGGCGCGGCGGGTCCCTCCCACCGAAGTGTTGCGCTGCATCGACCGGCTCGCCGCGGCGCTCGCCGATCTGCGCGAGGGGCGCGAGGAGCGCCTCGTGGTGGAGCTCACCGTGTTGCAGATGTGCCGCCCCGAGACCGCCGAAGACCTCGCCGCGGTGACGGCCAGGCTCGATCGGATGGAGGAGCGGCTGCGTCGGGTTCAGGGGGGCGTCGTCGCGCCCGCCGCCCCAGCCGCCCCCGAGCCCACAGCAGCTCCTCCGCGTGCCGTCGCCAGTCAGCCGGCCAACCCGAAGGCGGAGAAGGCGAAGAAGGCGGGGAAGGCGGAGGCGCCGTTCGAGTCGTCACCGCCGTTGGTGATCACCCCGGCGGCAGCGGTCGTGGCGGCGCCCCCGATCACCGGGCTGACCCTGGAGGCGGTGCAATCGGCCTGGCCGGAGGTGGTGGCCCGGATTCGCGACGAGGCCGGGCCACGCCGCTTCGCCCTGTTCCGCGAGGTTCGTCCCGCGGACGTCATCGGTGACCTGATCGCTCTCGAGGTGCCGGAGAACCTGCCATTTCATCTCGCCCGCCTCGGGGAAGATGATCGGCTCAACGCCACCGCCGCCCGGGTGCTTGCCGAGGTGCTCGGTGGCGGGGTGCGACTCTCGTATCGCCTGGGGGTGGCGGTGGCCCCGGTGCCGGCGCCGACCACCGCAGAGCTGCGTGCCCCCGATCGCGACTCGCTCACCGACGCCGGCAACGGCGGCATCGATCCGGCGGCGCTGCTCAGCGACCTGCTCGACGGCGAAGTGGTCGAATAGTCGTCAGTCGTCAGT
>CAYTTU010000149.1:0-5557 GCA_964440905.1 uncultured Acidimicrobiia bacterium
TGGCGGATCGCACCGCGGTGTCGTACTCGCCGTAGGTCGGCGGAGCCGACTCCTCGGCGGTGACCGCCTTCCACAGCCCGACCGCAGCCGCCAAGAGCGCAGCGACGAGGCCCACCACCATCCAGGGGCGCCAGGCGAACTCACGATGGGGCCGGCCGCTGGGCCGAGAGCGCACCGGCTCGGTGGTTGGCGATTCGGGTGTCGTGAGGGTGCTCATGACTTCCTCCTCGGTCCGCCCCGGACGAATCGACGATCTCGCCCTCATGCTGCCCCCCCCACAGCATCGGGCCAGGGCCAATGGTCCCCTAGGTCGACATCCACCGCCAGTCTGACGACTGACGACTGACGACTGACGACTTCTAGAGCTTCTCCTCGCCGCGGGCGGCCTCAGCCGCAGCTGCCTCCAACCGCGCCGACGACAGCCGCGGGATGGCATACACCAACAACGCCCCGTAGGTGATGGCCGCGATGTAGAACGGCCACCGCAACGCATCGGACCGCCCCACCAGCGGAGTGAAGCCGGCAACAAGCAATCCGCCAACGAGAGAGCCGATCGGAATCATCCCCCACGCAAAGAACCGGTACACCGAGTTGACCCGACCCAGCAGCTCGTCGGGGATGATCGACTGCCGGAACGACACTGTGATCACGTTCCAGACCACCCCCGTGAACGTCGCCACCGCAAACATCACGAACACCACCCACCACCGAGTGCTCATACCGATGATCGCCGATGTGATCGCACCGAATGCGATGGTCATGTAGAGCGAGGGTCCTCTGCCGAGCGCCTTGGCGACCCTTCCCGCGAGCACACTCCCGAGGATCCCACCGATCGCTACCGACATCATCAGCACCGCGAAGATGAATGCGGCGACACTCTCGGCGCCTAAGGCATCCGCCACTGGCTGCAGCACCCCGGAGAACAGACCGGTGCTGAGGTCGAGGTTCTCCTGGGCGAACAGAATGAAGGTGGCGAAGGTGAGCATCCCCAGGGCGTTGAGGATCCCGAGGATCACCGCCATCGGTCGCAGCACCGGATGGCGCCACAACCAGCCGAACCCCTCCTTGATCTCCGCCTTCCAGTCGACCTTGGCCCCGCTCTGGGCCTCGGTGCGCTTGCGGGAGCGGAAGTCGCCGCTGATGAGGAAGACGAGCCCGGCGGCGACGGCGAACGATCCGGCATCGACGAAGAACGGCAGGGCGAAGGTGATGCCGAGCAACAGGCTTCCCAGGGGAGGACCGATGAACGAGTTCATCGTCATCTCGGCGCCCCAGAGGTTTCCGTTGGCCCGCTCCAACTGATCCTTGGCGACGAGGGAGGGCATAAAGGTCTGGGCGGCGTTGTCGCGCAGCACCTCGGCCATACCCATCGCCACCGATGCGGCGAGCAGGACGAAGTAGAGGCCGAGGTTGCTGTCGCCGGCGGTACCGGCGGCGAGCGCAGCCGGTGTGGGCAGCCCGTCCTGGGCGAAGAGCACCGCCACCGCGATGGCAGCAGTGACCACGGCACGCACCAGGTCCATCGCCACCATGATCTTGCGGCGGTCCACCCGGTCGGTGATCACCCCGGCGGGGAGCGTGAAAATCAGCCACGGCAGCCGCCCGGCCACGGCGATGAGCGCAATCAGCACCGGATCGCGGGTCACCGCGCTCGCCAGCCACGGATAAGCGATGGCGGCGACCCCGTCGCCGAAGTTGCTGATCACGCTGGCGGTCCACAGCCGCCAGTAGTTGGCCCCGAGCCGGGGGCGGGTGCTGGTGGCGGTCACTTGTCCTCCCTGAGTGATGGCCGATCGGTGGGATAGATGCCGACGAGGAGCCCGTACACCGTGTCACCGCTCCGCGGGGCGGAGGCAAACCGCTCGGCGAGAGCGATCACCTCAGTGGCGAACTCTTCGACGCCTTCGATGGGGATGCGGGCGTGGCGGATGGTGAAGAGCCCGGTCTCGTCGTCACCGGGGGGACGCATCTCCTCGATCGCCTCGGCAATGAACGACTGCTGCTCCTCGTCGAGCGGATCCATCCGCGGAAAGAGATAGGTGCGGGCCAGGCGTCCGTAGTACTTCTCCGTGAGGGCCCGCACCTTGCGGGTGCGTACCACCGCGATCAACCCGGCCTCCTCGAGCGCCTTGACGTGGTAGCCCACGGTCCCCTTGGGCTTGTCGAGCGCCTCGGCGAGCTGGGAAACGGTGGCGGGCCGCTCCGCCAGAAGCATCATCACATCGCGTCGAGTGGGCTCGTTGAAGGCCGCCGCCTGCTCCGGCGTCATCGCCAACATGCCCTTCTGCCGCTTGGGTCTGGTGGTGGTCATTGGTCGGTGGATCCCGTATGGTCGGGAAACCCAGACCATAAAGCCGACCGAGCCAGTCGTCAACCGAGAGTGCCCGTTGGTGCTGCTAGCGACTGTGGCTAGCGCGTCGATCAATGGCAACATCGGGTACGACCCGTAACGGGAGGACACCCGACATGACGATTCGCAAGTCGGCCGCGAAGAAGAAGGCCGCGGCCACGAAGAAGATGCAGACTGGGAACATCAAGATCGACATCGGAATCACCGATGCGGGCCGCAAGACCATCGCTGCCGAACTGGATCGGCTGCTGGCCGACACCTACGCCCTCTACCTGAAGAGCCAGAACTACCACTGGAACGTGACCGGTCCGATGTTCACCGGACTACACCTCATGTTCGAGGCCCACTACATGGAACTACGGGACGCGGCCGACCTGATCGCCGAGCGGATCCGCTCGCTGGGACACCTCGCCCCGGCCAGCTTCGCCGAGTTCACCGGACTCACCAGGATCGCCGACGGTGACGCTTCCGCCGAGGCCATGACGATGGTCCGCGACCTGGCGGTCGGACACGAGGCCTGCGCTCGCACCGCTCGCAAGGTCGTCGCTGCCGCCGAGAAGGCCGATGACGTCGCCACCGCGGATCTGGCGACCACACGGGTCGAGGTGCACGAGAAGACTGCCTGGATGCTGCGCGCCACGGCGGCGTGACCCGCATCACCGTCGTGGCCGGAGACATCACCACCCAGCAGGTCGACGCCATCGTCAACGCCGCCAACGAGCACCTGCAGCACGGAGGTGGAGTGGCGGCGGCCATCGCTCGCGCCGGAGGTCCGGTGATCCAGCAGGAGTCCGATGCCTGGGTGGCCACCAATGGCCCGCTCTCTCCCGGGGTGGCCGCGGCGACCTCGGCAGGCAACATGTCGGCCCGGTTCGTGATCCACGTCGCCGGACCGATCCACCGCCACGACCAGGACAACGCCGGGCTGCTCGCCATGGCGGTCGGGGCCGCCCTCGATGCCGCCGCGTTGGCAGGTTGTCGTACCGTCGCCATGCCCGCCATCTCGGCTGGGATCTACGGATACCCCGTGGCCGAAGCGACGCAGGTGATAGGCCACGCAGTACGCGCCTGGTGCACGCAGCACGCCGAAGCACTGGACGAGGTGCGACTGGTGGGGCGGGAGACCGACGTGGCCACCGCGTTCCAGGATGCGCTGGCCGACCCGCCAGCTAGCCGGTGAACGCCGCTCATCTCAGGGCTCATGGCTCATGGCTCAGACCTGACAGCTCTCAGCCTCTGACCAAGACCTCATCGCCGACGCGCACCGCCATCGGTCGCTCCAGGTGAGCCACATCGAGGATGTAGCCCCGCATCCCGTCGTCGAGAAAGGCGAGATCCTCGGGTTGCTCCGCCTTGGGCACCACCCGGTCGAGTCGCTTGATCCATGAGGTGAACTCGGCGCAGGGCGCCGCCACCCGGGCGCGGTGCAGTTCGAACTCGCCCGCCTCCCCCCGCACCACCAGAACCCCCGCGAGGTCGGCAGGCATCACCCGATTGGCGGTCTCCACGATCAGGTTCTCTCCGGCGCACCCCACCGGCGCCGCCCCGAAGCGCTGCGCCATCCGGTCGTAGTGGCCGGTGAACCCGATCGACAGCGCCCGGCGTCCCCCCGCCTGGCTGCGGGGGTGGGCGGCGTGATGGGTGTCGAGTACCCAGGTCTGCTGATGGCGCCCCACGATCCCCAGCGGACCGATGGCCGCCTCATCCACGGCGACGATCCCGGCGGGGTCGTATCCGATGCCACGGGTCTTCAGCGGGTCGCGCTGCACCTGGATGCGGACGATCGGGCCGAGAAGGTGTTCAGGCATCGACGGAACTCACCCCACCGGCCAGAGGACCTCGGTGCGCACCGCGCTCATGTCCTTCATGTCACCGGGGTCGTCGATGTACGCCTCCCAGGGTGCACCGGTGGCCGAGTGTCCGTTGGCCTTCATCCACTGCTCCAACCCGGCGTAGGCGGCGGACAGCCCCTCGTAACGGCCGACGTGGGTAGTGACCGCCGCCGGCACCCCGGGCAGCAGCCCGACGCCGATCTCACCGGGAGGCATGTCGCCCACCGCGGCGAGCCCCGGCGGAATCGCCGCCACCGGCACACCGATCTCGACGTCCATCGTCTCGGGGCCGTAGTCGTAGTAACGCCCATAGGGAGCCCCGGCCGGAGCGACCCCGGCAGCGCCGAGTGTCTGGAACACGGCACCGAGGATGCGCCCGAATAGGTCTCCGAGTTCCTGGCTCGGCGCGATGAGCCGGGCGCACACGGTGGACTGGGGATCGAGCTGACGGATGGCGGCGGTGAATGACACCTCGTTCATGACGTCACGATACCCACACGCCATCGTGCCTCATCGACCACCCACGACTTCGTTGAGCAGGTCGGGCCGATCCGAGACTATCCCGTCGACGCCGAGATCGAGCAGCCGGCGCATCGCCGCAGGGTCGTTGACCGTCCACACGTGCACCTGCTTTCCGCCCTCGTGTGCCGCCCGCACCAGTCGTTGGCTCACGGTGCGCTCCGGGATCTGCAGGGCGTCATATGAGCCTCCGAGCGGTCGGCCCAAACGAGACATCGCGAGGGCGGCAAGCACCTCACCGGGGCCCGCCGCGGTCGCCACCGCACCCGCCGATTCCGACCGGAACCGGCGCACCCGGGTGTCGTAGAAGGCGCCCACCAGTACCCGGTCCGCGGCATCAAGCCTGCGGATCTCGGCAGCAACTACCGCCGCGGTGCCCGCCTGTTTGAGGTCGAGGTTGAAGGCGACCCCGGGGAAGGTGCTCAGCAGGTCCTCGAGCAGCGGCATGCGCAGACCGCGACCCCGCCAGGGGTGCCCCGAGGCGGGATCGAAGTGATGTCCGGTATCGAGGTGGCGCAACTCGTCCCAGTCGCGCTCCCAGAACCGCCCCCCGCCGTCGGTGAGCCGCTCCAGACGATCGTCGTGGAATGCCACCACCCTGCCGTCCCGCGACACGTGCAGGTCGGTCTCGATGTAGCGGTAGCCGAGATCGACCGCTCCCTGGAATGCCGCCATGGTGTTCTCCGGCCACAACACCCGCGACCCGCGGTGGGCAAAGCGGAGCGGATGCTCGAGAGAGAGGAAGGGTCTCACAAGGGCGAGGCGCCAGGAGCGAGGGGCGATGAGCGAACAGCTCGGAAGGCTGACAACTGACGACTGACGACTGACGACTGACGACTCACTTCACCCACTCCCC
>CAYTTU010000150.1:0-6093 GCA_964440905.1 uncultured Acidimicrobiia bacterium
CCCAAGCGCCTGCAGTCCTTGCTGCGACCCGACGGCGTACCGATGCAGGTGGCGCACCGGTTCGCCGCGGCGGGACACGAGGTGTTTCTCGTCGGGGGGAGCGTGCGCGATGCACTGATGAATCGGGAGCGGGCCGGCTCCGAGTTCGACTTCGCCACCAACGCCTCCCCCGACGAGATACATCGGCTGCTCATGGGCTGGGCTACTGGAGTGGTGACGATCGGCAAGGAGTTCGGCACCGTGGGCGGCCAGCTGGGCGACGTGTCGGTGGAGATGACGACCTTCCGTTCGGAGCGCTACCGCGACGACAGTCGCAAGCCCGAGGTGGCCTTTACGCCGGATCTCGAGGTCGACCTGTCACGACGCGACTTCACCGTGAATGCGATTGCTTTGCGTCTTCTCCCATCACCGGAGATGGTGGATCCCTACGGCGGCCTGGTCGACATGGGACGGGGCGTGCTGCGCACCCCTTTGTCGCCCGAAGTGTCGTTCGGTGACGACCCGCTGCGAATGCTGCGGCTCTACCGCTTTGTTGCCACGCTCGGCTTCGACCCCGACGAGGCTGCGGTGTCCGCGGTGCGCACCATGACGGACCGTCTCGGCATAGTCAGCGCTGAGCGGATCCGGGACGAGTTCGACCGCTTGGTGGTGGGGGAGCATGCCGAGTCCGCCCTGTGGGGGGTGGTGCGGTCGGGTCTGGCGGAGCGGTTCGTTCCCGAGCTGCCGGCGTTGGCGGTGACCCAGGATCCCGAGCATCGCCACAAGGACGTGCTCGCCCACACGATCGCCGTGGTCGCCAAGTGCCCGGCCGATCGGATCGTTCGTCTCGGGGCGCTGTTCCACGACATCGGCAAGCCGCCGACCCGTGAGTTCGGACCACAAGGGGTCACCTTCCACCACCACGAGGTGGTGGGGGCACGCCTGACCCGGGCGCGCATGAAGGCGTTGCGCTACTCCAACGAAGACATCGATCTGGTGGCCGATCTGGTGTACCTCCACATGCGAGCCCATACCTTCCGGCTGGGATGGACCGATCGGGCAGTGCGCCGCTACGTGCGCGATGCCGGACCTTTGCTCGACCGGCTCAACACCCTGGTGCGGTGCGACGTCACCACTGCCAACGACCGCAAGGCCCGGGCCATCCAGCGCCAGGTCGACGAGCTCGAGGAGCGCATCGCCGACCTACGCCAGCGCGAGGAACTGGACGCGATCCGCCCCCCGCTCGACGGGCATCAGGTGATGTCGTATCTCGGGGTCAAACCGGGCCCGGTCGTCGGCGAGGCACTCGACATGCTGCTGGAACACCGGCTCGACGAGGGGCCGTACACCGAGGAAGAGGCCTACGCGTTGTTGGATGCCTGGGCCCGAGACCGGAGGCTTCCCGTCGCCCGTCGCCCGTCGTCCGACCCGGACTCATGAAACGCCTAACCCGGCTTCGGGAGTCGGGAGTCGGGTGTCGGGTGTCGGGTAGCCCCTCCCACCACCGCACCCGAACCCACCCGACGACCTACGAGTACCAGGTCGGCTTCTGTTCGCTCTTGCGATCGCGCCTCGAAGTGAACTTGACGGCGTACTCGACAACGTGGCGCGAGCAGCCCTTCTTCCACCCGGCGGATACCAGTCCCTCGACCAGGCCCTCCGATTGGTCTTCGAGCAACTTGGCGACGTCTCCCCAAGAGGGGAGCAGCGCCCGCTGGACCGCCTCCTCGAGGAGGGGGTGGCGGGTGTGCAGCGGCCGGCCGCGCTGACCCTTCAGTTGGAACGACGCCACCAGCGCCTTACGGAAGCGATCCCGGCCGTACTGGGGTACATCGATGAGCCGTTCGATGCGGCGCAGCGTCGGCATGTTCGCCTGCTCCCCCTGCTTCTCCCACAGGGCGACTTCGTCCTTGACCGCACGGGCCATTTTCTCGGCCGACTCCCGGTAGCCGAGCACGGCCGCCTTGCGCAGCTCGAGCTGCACCATCTCGTCGTACTCGGCCTCGGTGGCCGTCAGCAGTGCCCCCCAACGCTCCCGCTCCGACTCGGTGAACCCGGCACGCTGCGGCAGCCCCTCCCATAGAGCCTGGAGCACCCTCATTCCGTCGAGGCAACCCTTGGTGGACCCCGCCACCGACGACAGCCGGTTGATCACATAGCGTGGGCTGAGGCCGGTCATGCCCTCCTCGGGGGACTTCTCGTGGAGCCGGTCGGCATCCTCGGTTCCACCGTGGCTGCCGAATCGGCCGTCGTATAGGTGCAGCTTGCGGATCAGGCCCTGCATCCCTCCTCCGGGGTGGGTGAGCCGGGTGAGCACGGCGAAGGTGGCCGCGGTGTGCAGGGCGAGCGGCGAAACGTCGTTACGTCCCAGGTCGGCGCCGGCGAGCATCTTCTCGTAGATGCGGATCTCGTCGCGCACCGAGAGCACGAACGGCACTGTGACGACGACGAGGCGGTCGAGCATCGCCGCGGCGCGGGGATTGGCGACCAACTCGTCGTACTCGGCGAGGTTGCTCTGGGCGATCACCGCCTCGTCGGCGTACATGGTTCCGGGCCCGTTGGTCTTGACTATCTGCTCCTGGCTGAGGCTGAGGAGCACCGCCAGGAAGCGCTCGTCCATCTTGAATACCTCGAGCAGGTCTGCCATGCCGCGGTGGGCGGCGTTGAGTTCGCCGTTGAATTTGTAGGCGCGCTTGGCCGAGGTGGCGTCGGCGGGGTCGAGCAGGCTGAGATCGACGTCGCCGACGAGACGGGTGAGATCCTCGGAGCGGGGATCGGTCGCCACGAAGGTTCCGAAGCCGACACCGTGGGAGATGGAGAAGTAGACCCGGCGGATCGGCACCTTGGTGATGTCACCCTTGTAGACGTTGTCCACGATCCACCGCACCTCGGGGTTGAGGTCGCCCTCCACATAGACATCGAGTCCGGCGCGTAGGTCCTCGGGGATCAGGCGCAGCGGATCCTCGTGCATCTGCGATCCCTTGACCGCATAGACCCGGCCGTCGTCGGTGTGGGTGTAGGCCTCGACCCCCTTCTTGAGGGTGTTGACGAGGGTCGACTTCCCCGACCCCGGGGGCCCCACCAGCAGCAGGATGCGCTTACGCACGTCGAGACGGCGACCCGCGGCGCGAAAGTAATCGGCGACCTGTTGGACCACGTGCTCGTGACCGAACAGCTCGCCCTCGAAGAGGTCGAAGCGCTCCTCACCGTCCGGTCCCACCGACAACCCGGCGGCATCGATGGTGTCGGCGATCATGGCGTGGGACAGCCGGGCCAGCCGGGGATCGTCCTGGACCATGTCCAGGTACTTGGCGAAGGTGACCTCCTCCACAGGGGTTCCGACCCGTGCCCTGATCTGCTCGAGGAGCTCTTTCGGTTCCATGGCGTTTCCTCGGTTCGTGTGCTTCAGGGGTGAGCGACCTATTCGATCACTCCTTAGAGGGTAGAGAAAACGAGAGCGGGAGACCCGAGGGTCTCCCGCTCTCACATTCAACCGACTCCGGCTAGCCGGAACCGATCACTGCTCACATGGGGTCGAGCCCGTTGCCCAGCACCTCGGCAAACCCGAAGTACACGAGCACGAAGCCCACAGCCAGCGTCAGCCATCCGACGGTCGCCTTGAAGCCACGATTGTCCGCGACCAGGCTCGCCGAGACGAAGTGCAGGAAGAAGGTCGCAACCAGCAAAATCGCCGAGAGCGTGTACTGCCCGGGCGCGTCGTTGTCGCTGAAGTACATGAACCCGAAGAACGCCACGACCGCGAACAGCAATGCGAACATTCCGTAGGTGCGGTCCTGAGACGACTCGTTCCATGCGTTCGCTGCGGCCAGGAAGGCGAAGATCGCGCCGTAGGCCCAGAGCGAGCCTCCGATCGCATCGCCGTCGACTCCGCCGGTAAAGGCGAAGGTCAGGCCCAGCAAGAGCGCTCCTACACCAAGGGCATATGCCGTGGTGCGGGACTCGGTGATGCCGCCCCAGTACCACCCGTAGGTGACAAGGATTGCGCCGAGCAGGATGAGTGTGATGTCCACGAAGGGTACCTCCTAGTAGTGGGCATTCCCCTTACGGGTGGTTAGACCCCGTGGCGCGCGCTCGGGTGACGGGGTTGGCGAGAAAACCCGGGAACTTATCCACAGACTCGCGGTCGCTTAGACCGGTATTGGGGGCACTCCCAGGTTCTCGGGGTACAGCATCTGCGCGAAGGTGGGGGCTCCGTCGGCGAGGACCTCGCGGAATCGCACCGGGTCGAGCCGACTCAGCGGCGGATACGGTGGTTCGGGCGGGGGAGGGGGCCCACCAGCGTGCTCTTCGATGGCCGTGCGCACGTCGCGCGTTGCCGCGGTGGAGTGATAGAGCGCGGCCAGCGAGGCGTTCACCATGTCGTCGAGATGGTCGGTGCCGCGGTCCTCGTGGAAGTGAGGGTTGGAGGTCTCCACCTGGAACACCTGCACCCCTTCCCTCATGAGATCGGGGTGATCGCCCGGTGCGGTGGCATCGGGGTCGACTCCACCGAACCGCTCGAAGAGATCGACGAACTGGTAGGGCTCGATCCCGAAGCCGCCGGCGAGGCGAAGGCGGAGAGCGAGTTCCATCGTCAGGGCGTGCTCACCGGCGTTGCCCGTCGCGATCGAGTCGGTGCCAAAGCCGGTGTAGCCCGCCAGCAGCAGATTGAGCAGCCGGTTGGTGGTCTCCGAGGTGCGGCCCCAGCGGCTGAAGAAGAGCGCTCCATCGACC
The DNA here is from genome assembly GCA_964440905.1 of uncultured Acidimicrobiia bacterium. Lineage (GTDB taxonomy): Bacteria > Actinomycetota > Acidimicrobiia > Spongiisociales > UBA11373 > UBA11373. The sequence continues at coordinate 4,714 of CAYTTU010000150.1, forward strand.
ACCTTGGGCTTGGACTTCCAGCAGATCCGGACCATGGCGAATCGGGTCTTGGCAAGGTGAAAGTCGGATGCGTACACCCGAACGTATTCGTTGACCGAACCGGGGACGAAGTTGTCCGAGTCGACGAACCCGACATAGTCCTTGCCGGCGAGCAGGGCCAGGGCGATCCCGGCGATCATTCCCTCGCCCTTGCCGTGACGGACCAATCCGTCGTCACCGACCAGCTCGGGCATCCCGGCTGCGGCGAAAGCCTTGCCCAGTCCGGGATCGCGCTGGTGGATCACCACCGCCTGCCGGCGGGCAAAGCGGCAGAACCGCTCGATGGTGTCGCATTCCATCATGAAACGATCCACCGGTTCGCGGTCGCTGTTGGAAACGAACACCAGGAGCGTGGCGTGGGGCAGCCCGGTCAGCACCCCCTCGAGGATGCGGAGCCGCTCGTTGCGGCACGGGATCACCACGGCCATTCGGCGTTGCACCGCCAGCATGGCCGGTGTGGGCACATGACTCACGGTGGTCCCGAAGTAGCCCTCCGGTTCGGCTGGGTCCGAGTCCAACTCGAAGACGTGCTGTACCCCGTAGATCCGTACCGCACCGAGGCGATCGGTCTGATAGGGGAAGGTGAGCCGCATCGGCCATCCCTTCGTCGCGGACGGTGAGTCTGGCAGGCTGGACGAGTTGTGCCACATGGGAGTCATGAGTCATGAGTTCAGAGTCCAGAGTCCAGAGTCCAGAAAGTCTGGAAGTCCTGAGTTCGGAGTTCGGAGTTCAGAGTTCAGAGTTCGGAATCTGGCTCAGGACTCAGGACTCAGGACTTCTTCTTCTGGCTCATGGCTCATGGCGCATGGCTCGGGACTTCTCCGGGCCGGGAAAGAACGCGTTGGTGCGCGCCGTGTACTCGGCGTATCCCGGCTTCTGCTTCGCCAGCGACTTCTCCAGCAGAGTGACGCCGCTGACCCGCAGCAGCAGGAACGACATCACCACGGGTCCGATCACGGTCCATGCCATGTCCCAACCCGAGAACGCCACCAGGAAGTGTCCCCACCACACGGTGAAGTCCCCGAAGTAGTTGGGATGACGGGTGAGCCCCCACAGGCCGCGGTCCATCACCTTTCCCTTGTTGGCCGGGTCGGCCTTGAAGCGGACCAGCTGCAGGTCGCCCACCGTTTCGAAGAAGAACCCCACCGCCCACACCGCCAGTCCGGCTGCAGCAAGGGGTCCGGGGGCGCCACCGCTCCACATGGCGGCCTGCACCGGAAGCGACACCACCCAGAGCAACAGTGCCTGGAGGAGGAACACGGTGAACAGGCTCACCACCGGATACCGGGCTCCCCAGCGTCGCCGGAACGCCTGGTACCGGAAGTCCTCGCCCTTGGCGCG
>CAYTTU010000151.1:0-15744 GCA_964440905.1 uncultured Acidimicrobiia bacterium
GAGAGCGGGTCGAACCCGGCGCCGAGGTGATCCTGCTCGTGTCGGGTGGCGTGGCCGACATCCCGGTGCCGCGGGTCATCGAGTTCACGCTGGACGACGCTCGTTCCGCCATCGAGAGCGTCGGACTCGAGGTGGGCAATATCACCTATGAGGTGTCGACCGTCATCCCGGAAGGGAGTGTGATCGCCCAAGCCCCCGAACCAGGGGTCCTGGTCGCCGGAGGCACCGATGTCGATCTCGTGGTCTCGGCGGGCGCCGATGCGCTGGTGGTGCCGGATGTGGCGGGACGCACCGAGTCCCAGGCGCTGTTTGCACTCACCGAGGCCGGGTTCGATTCGAGCCAGATCGTCATCGAGCGTCGGCCCAGCGGCGATATCGAGGAGGGTTTCGTCATCGAGACCTCACCGCTTGCAGGGGAGGTACTCGCCCCCGGCGGCACACTCGTACTGGTGGTGAGCCTCGGTGCCACCCCGGCGGTGGTGCCCAACGTCGTTGGCATGACTCCCGAAGAGGCTCAGGGGCGACTCGAGGACTTCGGGTTCGAGGTCGCCTTCGACGAGGACGCGGAACTCGCGTGGGACGATCCCCTCAATGGAAAGGTCGCCGAGCAGGATCCTCCCGCCGGCCAGACGCTCGAATTCGGAGCGACGGTCACGTTGCGCATTGGACGCGCCGCCACGCAGGTGGCGGTTCCCGCGGTGGTCGGAGACACTGAGGCGGCGGCGCGGACGGAGATCGAGGCCGCCGGCCTGGTGTTCGCCAAGGGGGGAGACACTCTGCTGCCGCCGGGGGACTCCAACATCGGACGAGTGGTCAGCCAGGATCCGACTGCCGGGTCGACTCGCGATCTCGGCACCACGGTGACCGTGAGCGTCGGCATCGAGGGGGCGGTGGTGCCCGACCTGTTCACCGGGGGCACCGAGGGCTGCCCCGACGCAGTCAGTCAGTCGACGGCGCAGAGCAGGATCGGCGCCGCCAACCTCACCATGACCACCACCGCGCCGGCGGACGAGTACGCCTACTCGACCATTCCCGGACAGAACACCCACGCCTGCGAGGGACGGACCGTCGAGCAGAGCCCGCCCCCGGGGACCCTGGTTCCCGAGAACACCCCGGTCACGGTGACGTTCGACATCGTGCGCGCCCCTCAGGACTTCGAGATCTACGGACTGCCCCCGAGCGATCCCACTCCGGGAGTGGAGGATGCCATCGAGCGCTTCCCGCGATTCACTCTGATGGCCAACACCACTGACGGTGGCGTCTGTTACGACCCCGATCCGACCTACACCGGGAAGATTCGCATGATCAGCCCGCTCCCCACCCTCGAGATCCCGCTGGTGGACGGGCAGTACCGGCTGGAGTACTGGGTCGCCACCACCACCCCGCCTGGCTCCTATCCCAACTGCCCGGCCTACACGCCGCCCCCCTGATCGGCGATGCGGACGCTCGACTGGCAACTGGCAACTGGCGTGATATATCACGCACCAGGGGCCTTGTACCCCGGTGTCCGTCAGGCCGATCCGATACCCTCACGCCTGGGGGAATTGCGGTCGTTGTCGGGCGGAGGGAGTGGGGCTTGGACGAAACGGGTATCGAGCGGCCGCTGAAGAGCGACATGGTCGAACGACGGCTGCTCGAGATGATTCAGACGGGTGAATTGGCACCCGGCTCGCCCCTGCACCAGCGGCGGATCGCCCACCAGTTGGGGGTCAGCCCGACCCCGGTGCGCGAGGCCTTTCGTCGTCTCGAGGCGGCCGGTTTGGTGGTGTTCAACTCCCACAGTGGAGTGCGGGTGGCCGAACCACTCCTTCCGACCGACCCAGACGCGATAAAGGTGAGGGCGGCGGTCGAGAACGTCGGCATCGAGCTGGCAATGGAGCGCATCACCCCAGACGACGTCGCCGACCTGCGACGCCTCAACGAGGCCTTTGGCGCTGCCGACACCGAGAGTGACGCCCATGAGTGGCATCGCCGCCTCCACTTCCGGGTCTACGAGACCGCCGGGTCACCGGCACTTCTCGCCCAGATGCGGTTGCTGTGGGGGATGATCCAGATGAGGAGTTTTCATCCCCGAGGCCGCGCCGACTCGGTTGCCCACCACACCCTTCTGATAGATGCCATCGCCTCCGGGGACGTGGCCCGCGCCCAGGCGGTGCTGCACGACCACCACTACCCCGGCCCACCACAACAGACCTAGTCCCAGAGTCGCTCCCGGATTTCGGCGGAGTGCTCACCCAGAGTCGGAGGGGACCGCGAATCCGGCCCATCCAATCCCAGCATCGGACTGCGGACCAGTCGCAGCGAACCGCCACGCTCCGGATCGGGGCATCGCGGCGCACCCTGCCCCGGGGCAGCGATAGGCTGACCGGGAGGAGGTTCCCGATGCGTCTTGCTCGACTGATTCCGGCGCTCGTCCTGGCCGTCGTCGCTGCCGCCTGCGGCGACGACTCCGGCGGACTCCCCCTCGAGTCCACCACCACCACCATCGTCGCCGCGACCACGACCACTGCGGGGACTACCACGACCGCGGCTCCGACCACGACAGCCGAGCCGACCACCACCACGGCGGCCACCACCACTACGACCTTGCCGGCGCTGCCCCCGATCGAGTTCCGTCCCGACGGAATCGGCTTTGCCGACTTCGGCGACGACGCTGCCGCGGTAATCGGCAACGCCATCGGACTGTTTGGGGAGTTGTCGTCGGACACCGGGTGGATCCCCGGAGGGTTCGGTGACTTCGGGGTGTGCCCCGGCGACTTCTTCCGTCAGGTGCGCTTCCTCGAGAACGATCTGATGCTGATGTTCAGTGACGTCGACTACTTCGTCCCCGGCGGCGTCGACAACTTCGTCCACTACTCCTACTCGGGGGCCACACCGATCACTGCCGGTCCCCCGGTGTCGATCGACGTGGGTACGACCGTATCCCAGGCGACCGCCATCTGGCCGGGTGCAACCGTTGAGGGCGGCGACCCGCTGTTCGGTGATGTGCTCTACTTCGATCCCGGACCGGGCTTCGACTACCTGTTCGCCCTGCTCACCGGCACCGGCGCATCGGACACGATCGAGTACGTGTCGGGTGGTGTGGGGTGTGGGGAGTAGCCAGTCTCCAGTCGTCAGCCATGAGCCGTGAGCCATAAGCTGGTCAGAATCACAGGTCTGTAGTTATCCCGAATGTGTCCACAGCTGGGGACAACGCGGCAAGACCACACCGGCTGTCGGTATCGGGCGGAAACCGAGGTCTCAGTGAAAGTTCATCGTCATCAGGAACCCGATGGCGATGAGACCGAGACCGGAGTAAAGGAAGAGGCTCTGCTGACCGCCGGGGACAAGCTCGATGTAGTTGAGGATGATCACCAGCACCCCGAGTCCCATGAGGGAGAACATCACCGCGGCGTACCACGGCGGTGAGACCTTGTCGTCCTTGTGGGTGGGCGGAGGCGTGATCTGACGCTTCGGCTTGCGACGGCCCTTGGACTTCGGCATGGCGTGGAGGCTAGCGGTCGGTTCCTGCCCGCCCGTCGGGCTGGCAACTGGCAACTCAGACCGGCTCCATCTCCTCCCGGCAGTGACGCGGGGCGATCACGTCGGTGTCCTGGGAAGCGGTGACGGTGAGGCGGAGCCCGCATACGGTGCAGCGAAACGGCACCTCCACCTCGACCACGTCCTCGGGGTCGGGCTCTTCCGGACCGGGTTGCGCGAGCAGGCGGATTCCCCACCGGCCAACAACAAACACCCCGAGACCGATGGCCACCGCGATGACGACTTGGAGTAGACCGCTCACACCAGTTCGAGCAGCGTGGCGTTGGCCATGCCACCGCCCTCGCAGATCGCCTGCAGCCCGAACCGCGTTGCGGTGCGCTTCATCTCGTGCACCAGGGTCGTCATCACCCGGGCGCCGGAGCACCCCAGGGGATGTCCCAGCGCGATCGCTCCGCCATTGACGTTGGTGCGATTCCAGTCCGCACCGGTCTCGTCGAGCCAGGCGGCGATCACCGAGGCGAACGCCTCGTTGACCTCGAACAGACCCACGTCCGACACCGCCAGTCCGGCCTTGTCCAGCGCCTTGAAGGTGGCCGGGATCGGGCCGGTGAGCATCATGACCGGGTCGGCCCCGGCCAGAGCGAAGCGGTGCAATCGGGCGATCGGGGTGAAGCCCATCTTCTCGGCGACGTCCTCGCCCATGATCAGCAGCGCCGCGGCGCCGTCGGAGATCTGCGATGAGTTGCCCGCGGTGATCAGTCCGTCGGGCTTGAACGCCGGCTTCAGGGCCGCCAAAGCCGCCGCGGTCGTGTCGCGCCGCACCCCCTCGTCGGTGGTGATCATCCCGCCCGGGGTATCCACCGGCACGATCTGGGTCGCAAACCGACCCTCGTCGATCGCCCGTGCCGCCCGAGTGTGCGAGTCGAGGGCGATGGCATCGAGCCGCTCCCGGGACACCCCCCACTTCTCGGCGATCATCTCCGCCGAGATCCCCTGGGGCACCAGACCGGCGGCGTAGCGCTCCACCAGCTTGGGCCCGAACGGAGTTCCCGGACCCTGCTGGATGGTGACTCCCATTGGGATGCGGCTCATCGATTCCACACCACCGGCGATGGCGATGTCGTAGGCGCCCGCCATCACCCCCTGGGCGGCGAAGTGGACCGCCTGCTGGCCCGAGCCGCACTGGCGATCCACGGTCACCCCGGTCACCTCTTCGGGGAAGCCGGCGGAAAGTACCGCGTTGCGGGCGATGTTGAGGGTCTGCTCTCCAGTCTGAGAGACGCAACCCAGGATGACGTCGTCGACCAGACCGGGGTCGAGTCCGGTGCGATCGATCAGGGCGCGCAGTGGTACCGCGGCCAGGTCCACGGCGTGGACTTCCTTCAGCCCTCCGTTACGCCGCCCCACCGGGGTGCGGACGGCATCGACGATCACTGCGGGGCGCATGAGAACCTCCTGACAACAGACGACTTCCGTGGAGATGAGGGGATTCGAACCCCTGACCCCCTGGATGCAAACCAGGTGCTCTGCCGGGCTGAGCTACATCCCCGCGGTCACCATGTTACGAGCAGGCGGCGCCAGACCGGGCGAGAAGTGATCAGTCCGGCTCGACCACCTCGAGTTCGATCGTGACCACCTCACCCTCCTCTGCCCCCGTCGCCTCCCGCACACTGCGTTTCAGGGGCAACACATACGAACCGGATGCCCTCTCGGGGAACACCGAGGTGGACCAGCGGGTCTCACCGATCGCCACGGCGACACGGACGCTCCCGAACCCGCGCCGGAACCCAGCTGTCCGCACCCGAATGTCGTCGGCGATAGCCGCGGGGAGGGTGACGAAGTACCAGGGATCGGCGCCCTGATGCCGCCACACCTCGGTCGCGAACCGGTACACGGCGGCGACTCTACGAGCCTTTCACGGATCCAGTAGGGCCTCACCTGGGGGCATTGACGACCCTATACAATCGCGGCCCCAGCGGGGGCCCGTAGCTCAGCCCGGTTAGAGCGCATCCCTGATAAGGATGAGGTCGGTGGTTCGAGTCCACCCGGGCCCACAAAGCAACTTGTAGGCGAAATCCCGGAAGACTCCCATCTGACGAAGGGGAAAGGCCAAGTTCCACACTCTCGCAGTCTCACGATGTCTATTGCCGGCTGCACCAGTTTCTCGGGCTCGCATCAGATCCAGAGGCGGCGAGCGCGGGGGTCAGCGTCACGACGAGTTGCCCTCTTTCCTCTCCGTCGCCGTCAGCCGGAGTGGATCTCAACGGACTCCACGATGGTTTTCGCCTCCTCGAGCACACGCTCTAATAGCGTCTCGTTCGGTGCGATGACTGCGATGATCAGGATCTGCGCCGACGGGCCGGGGTAGTCGAGCAGGTACAGACGCATCCGCCACTGCTCGAGCTGGTCCGGTCCGAACCCCGGCAGACTCCAGCAGGACCAGTCGTGCTGGTTGTAGTGGTGTATGGCGACGTCCGCGTCCATCTGCAGCCCATCGAGACCCGCGATGCGCACCGGGATGGTCCCAGTGGTCTCGACGTCGGGATGGGCAATGATGCTCCGAGCCAGCGCCTCGGCATCTGTCGGAGCCGAGGGGTCCTCACAGTCGGTATCCCCTGGGGGATCCACCCCGATCGCGACGAATACCTCATTTTCCACTCTGCTCGCCTCTGGTCTGCTCGCCTGAAACCTCATGAAAGTGTCGGACGGTTCGGATGACCGCTTCCACAGCGGGGACGTGGCGAAGGTCACCTCGCCATCGAGGATCATGTTCACGGACTGCCCGTTTTCGGAGCGCTGGAGTACGCCATCGAAGTATCCGTACACGAGGCTAAGGCGTCCATCACTGCGGACCACATGGAACAACTGCTCGACCACGGTCCCACCCTCGGCGAACAGCCGTACCCTCACCAGAATCCTTCCGGTCGGCCAGCGCGGGCCTTGCACCTGCTCGATTTCGAATCGCTCAAAGGGTGCGCCGCCGGTCGTGGCGTACAGAAGAGGCACATCCTCGAAGATCCATTCCACTGGCTCGTGGAGCAGATACTGCTCGGCCCCAGCACCGTCTACCCGGGCTTGTAGGAACCCCTCAAGGAGAGCGGCCACTTCAGTGTTGGACGGCGGGACGACCTGCTCGACCTGCCTCCCGGCCAAGAGGTCTGGGGTGAGGAGTTCCCAGAGAGCCTCAGGGGACTTGGGCTGGAGAGCCTCCCACCGAGTCACCACCCAGATCCCTCCAGGACCCTGACGCCCGGGCTGCGCCACACTGATACCCACCGTCTCGTAGCTGAGCTCGTCGGTGGTTGGCGCACAGCCGCGGATCTCGGGAGGTGCCTCCGCGTACAGGTGGCTCACGGGGTTGGTCTCGCCGGGCGCGCAACGGATGAAAAGTACTTGCTCGTAGCCTCCCCCACCCAACCATCCATTCCCACCCAACCATCCATCGAAAGCACCGGCCTCCCAGGCCTCCCAGCCAAGTTTCTCCTCGATAAACCGGGCCAGAATCTCCGCTCCCCACGGATCGCCACCGGCGGCTAGCGTCGCGTCGAGCTGCCAGGTGTAGTCGGGGGCGCCTGCATCGGCGCGTTCTTGTGCCTCCGCTACTTCCTCCGCGCTCGATTGTGGCCACCAGCTTGGCGGCCTCAAGTCGACCGCCTCGTCGTCGCTCCCGCCTGGCATCAGCAGTGCGGTTCCGACAATGAGCACCAGGACCGCAACAGTCGCTGCGATCCCATAGGCCCAGTTCCCGGCGGTCCATCTCTTCGGTGGAGTCTGTCTGGCGGGAACCCAGACCACGCCACCAATGACCTCCTCGACCTCAACGGGCGAAGCGGTCGCGTCGAGGTACTCACGCAACTGAGTGCTCAGCTCATGCATTTGCAATCACTCCCAACTGGCGGCGCAATTTGGACAAGCCGCGTTGCAAATGGGTGTCAACAGTCGAAATCGACAACCCCATCAGCGAAGCCGTCTCCTCTCGGGACCACCCGTAGGCGTGAATCATCACCACTGCGACCCTCTGTTTCTCCGACAGTCTTCGCAGTGCGGCGGGCAGACCCGGCTCTACATTCGGAGCGTGTTCTTGGGGGACCGGTGCGAAGATCGGCCGGATGCGCTCGAAGGACCCACGACTCCTCCCCACCCGATACAGATATCCAGCAGGGTTGTCCATGTTCTCAATCCGTTCCCAGTGTTCGAAGGCGTAAGCCAAAGCGACTGCTGTGGCCTCGAGCCCCCGGTCCTGACCAAACGCTGCCACCAAGGCGTGGCGAAGCCGAGGCTCGGTCTCTCTCACGAAGGCCGTAAACGATCCTTCGACGTCTCTGGCAAGCACCGCATCTGCTCCTTAGCCAAGTAAAGGTCACAGGGCACGAATCGCGCTACAACATTTTGGTTCAACCACGTTGTCGCCCGGGCCGAGGTGCGCGCGGGCTGTAAGGGCTTCTGCGCGCGATTTGAAGAGGTCGGTGGGCACGCTTGGCCATGTTCGGCCTTGTACACGGTCCGGCAACTCGCGGATCTGGGAGCCAGTGGGTTGAAAAGGTATTCGCGACTCGTTTGAAAGGAACTTGTCGCGTTGAGAACGAGAGGGTGACCCATAGAAGGGTGATGCGACGGGGTACCCGAGAGGTCTCGCCACGCGGCGCCCCTGCCCGATGCGTAGGGTTATTGGGCTACAGGGACGTGGGGGGTAGCCGGTGACCCCAAAATGGGGGGTGAAGGCGCTGGATTTTCGCGGATCCGCACACACCCCGTCAGAAGAGAGGGCTGAGGACCCTCCCTCACTGGTTCGCGTACTGTCCAGTTAGGCCCACAACACGTCTGAAGACATCCGGTGCCAAGCCATATCCGTTCCATTTCGTATGCGCAAGCCGTGAACACCCGCGCGGCCGTGGCGTACCCGACTAGTTCCGCTCGGTGAGGGTCCAGAAGATGATCGTCTCCCCGCTGGCCGACCACCCCGGCAAGGTGTCGTGTTCAGGAGTGTCGGTCAGACGGATCCGGCTCGCTCCATCGGCAGCCATCGTGAACACGTCGCCCGCGCCATCCTCGAGATGAACGAAGGCGATCCGGGTGCCGTCGGGTGACCATGCGGGATGAACCCCTTCACCCAAGTCCCGAACGCCGCCGGAGGCTACGTCGAGCACCCAGACTCGGCCGTCCCCGCTCACGGTGTCGAAAACGATGCGGGTCCCGTCGGGGGACCACGCTGGGTTGGAGACCTCCCGGTCCACGAGGAGCTCGAGGTTGGAGCCATCGGCGTCGATCACCCACAGCTCGCCGGGCCATCCCCATCCCCTGACGTCATTGTGACCCCAGATGAAGGCGATCCGTTGGCCGTCCGGCGACCAGGTCGGCCCCTGTTCGAACCCGTCGAGAGCGGTCAGCTGGGAGAGTCCCGACCCATCGGATCCGATCACGTAGAGGTCGCTCTGGGCAGGATCGCCCCGAGCGAAGACGATCGTGTTTCCCGACGGCGACCACGCCGGCATGGCGTCGGACTCGGCATCACGAGTGATCCGACTGATTCGCTCATCCTCGGGATCGATCGTGTACAGGTCGTACAGCCCGACGAATCGCCTGCTGAACGCCAACGCGCTTCGGTCGAGCGAGAATGGGCCCGCCACGTCCTCTGGCCAGTCCTTGACGAGCATCGGGGTGCCGGTTGCATCGGCGGAGGCGATCGCCATGCGCAGTGAGGTGGCATTGCACTCGGTGGCCGGGCGAGGTGCCGGTTCGCCGTCGACGGCACCAAGCACCAGTTCATGGAGTAGCGCTGGCATATCGGCACGCAGCGCCTCACCCTCAGCCGTGTCATGCGTCATCACCACCACCAACTCGAGGTCGGGGACGATTGCCACGTCCTGGCCTCCGTACCCGGAGGCAACCCACACCTCGTGCCCGCCGATGGTGTATCCCCACCACAGGTATCCGTAACGCCGTTCGACGGGTAGGAAGCCGGGGCACCCCAAGTCCCATTGTTCGGACAGCGATTGATCGAGCCAGTCCTCGGACACGATCCGTCGAAGAGGGGATGCTCCTCGATCCAGCGCCAACTGACCGAAGCGGGCGATCTCTCGCGGGGTGAGGAACATCCCGAAACCGCCCGTGAAGTACCCACCCGGCTCGACGTGCCAGGCCTCGACGTCGATCCCGAGCGGTCCGAACAGGTGGTCGGCGGCGAACTCACACAGCGACATCCCGGTGGCCTCGGCGACCATCGCAGCCAGCATATGGGTGAGCCCAGAGTTGTAGAGGAACTCGGTCCCCGGCTCGGCGACCTTCTGGCTCGACAGCACGGCACGAACCAGGGACGGCTCACCGGGGGCCTCACTCGGCTCCCACTCGTAGTTCCCGTCGGGTTCGGCAGGTTCGAGCCCTCCAGCCATTCGCAGCAGGTCGCGTACGGTGAGCTCACCGTGGTCGACGACCAGCCCAGGGGGCAGGGCCTGATCGATCCTTGTATCGAGGTCGAGGTACCCCTCGTCGATCGCGATTCCCGTGAGAATCGATGTGATCGACTTGGTCAGCGAGTGGAGGTCCTTCGAGTCTGCGGCGTTGAAGCCGTTGAAGTAGCGCTCGAACACCAGTCGTCCGTGACGGACCACGAGAAGACTCGCCGCAGCCGGCGAGAGGGCCACCTCGTCGGCGGCGGTGTCGAGGATCGCAGCGTCGATTCCCATTGCAGCCGGGGTGGACGCGGGCCACGGCAACGGTGTGGAGTCGAGATACGTTCGATTCACCTCGAAGAAGGGATGCCCGGCGTCGGGTTGGAACTCGGCACACTCCTGCCCGTACCCGCTGGCAGTCGGGACAGTCGTGCATCCGGTGGTCGCGAGCATCAGCGCGATTAGCACCGCCACCATCCCGAGGTGTGGGTCCCGGCTCAAGGTCGGCTCCAAATTCGTCGGGCGGCTAGGTCGCGCGAAGAGGCCAGGAAGATCACCATGCCGATCACTGCGGCGAGAGACCACCTCACCTGGAGCGCCACCCAACCCCCGGGCACGTCGCCCAAGGGAAGGGGACGCCATCGCGGGGAAAAGATCGACGAGACGATCAGGGCAAATAGCAGTGCGGAGGCACCGAGCGCGCCACCCCGTCCCGCGCTGCGCCGGGCCAGTGTGGAAGCGAACCCGATGCTGAGGGCGAGCAGGCCCGCGAACATGGCGACGAGCGTGAGGGCCTCCGGCGTGCCCGACGCGGCGACCAGCACGAGAACCGCCCACGCGAGCACCGCCACCGGAACCATCACGGCAAGGCGATGGAGTCGGCGCCGGAGCAGCGACGTCGGTGACGCCGCCAGCGTGTTGTACGACGGATCGTCCACCGCGAACCCCGTGGCGGCGCCAAGCAGCGTCCCCGGGAACGAGAACATGCCTCCGTGGCCGGTGGCAGCTGCAATGACACCGACAACCGCGGCGATGGCGAGTGGATGCCAGGTCATGGCCCTCGCGGTGTAGCGCAAGAGTTTCAGATCAGGCACGGTCCGAGAAGTGGGCATTCTCCACCCAAGAGGAACGCGAGCGAGACCGCCACGACAGCGCCGGCGACGAGTGCGCAAACCGTCTGGGCCTGCCCCCAATTCGGTCGCCCCGAGGCGACCGCGGCAAACAGCACCGCCAGCCCGAGCAGGTAGGCGATGTGCCACGTGACGAGGACGGGCGTCTCAAGCGTGGCGAACGGCCACACGACATGCCACCGCGCCGGCGTCTCCCCCGGTGCGATCAAATACATGGCAAGGGCCACCATGGGGGCGACGAACGGGCTCGGCATCCAGGTCGCCAGTGCGAGGCCGACAGCCGCGAGCATCAGCACCAGCGCAGCATTGTGGATCACGTACATCGCATTGATGCCGGGCACGTCGAGGCGGGTGGCACCGAATATGACTCCGATCCCGAGCAGCACCGTGGTAACCACGGCCAGCCAGAGAGCGCCGGCAAACAACCCGGCCACCCGAACCGGCCGCGGGGTAGGTAGCGCATCGTGTTGCTCGACGGCATGTCCCCGTCGGTCACGGAGCGCGGCCCGATTTACCGCGACCATGACGAAGATCGCAGTGAGTGCGAAGCCAACGCCCATGGTCCAAGCGTCGTCGGACCAGGTTGCCGTTCCGTCTCCCAGCAAAGACTTGATGAACACCCCGGTCCCTATGAGTGCGAGGGCGAGACCGGCGAGGAACACCGGACTCGTCACCAGATGTCGGCCTTCGACCATCGCCAGAGCGGTCGCCACGCGCCTCGGCGAGGGCTTCGACGGCGATGTCATGCCGTACCCCCGGGTGCGCCCGAGAGCAGGAGGTAGGCGTCGTCGATGGTGGGTTCGACCAGATTTGCGTTCGGGGGTGGCTCGCCAACGTGCCGTAGCAACCCGTTCCCGGAACGCCACGACACGATCGCCTGCTGACTCGGGCTATCGGAGGTCCAGACCCGATCGAGGGCGACCTGTCGCATCTCATCCGGGGCTCCGTCGAATCGCACGCGTCCGGCGGCAATCACGACGACTCGCTCGCAGACTGCCGCAATGTCCTCCGTTTGATGTGTCGAGAGAAGCACCACGGGGCGGTTGGGAAGCTGGGACACAAGTTCTCGAAACCTGAGTCGCTGTGCCGGGTCGAGACCGGACGTCGGTTCGTCCAAGAGGAGCAGGTCAGGCCGATCGAGCAGTGCCTGCGCCAACGCCAGACGGCGCCGCATACCGCCCGACAGGTCCCGAACCTTGTGGCGTGCCTCCGCCACGAGGTCGACCATCCCCAGCACCGCTCGCACCTCGTCGTGCCGCTTCCTGCGGTCGGTCAGCTGTTTGAGGATCGCCACGTAATCCAGAAACTCGAAGGCGGTGAAGTTTCCATAGAAGCCAGGCTCCTGGGGCATGTATCCCAGCTGGCCCCGGATCGCCGTTCGTTGCTCGGCGTCCGTCGGATCATGTCCGAGAAGTTCCATCGATCCGGCATCGGAGGCGAGCACGGTCGCCAGAATCCTGAGCAGCGTCGTCTTGCCCGCCCCGTTCGGCCCCAACAAGCCGGTGACACCCCGACCCACCGAGAGATCGACCCCGTCCAGCGCATGGACACGCCCGTACCGTTTGCTTACTCCAACGAGCTCTATCTCGCTCATCCCGCCCCCCGTCGTGCCGGGAGATCAAAGACGCCACGACGGAGTGCCAAAACCGCCACCAGGCAGACTGCGAGGACGGCGAAGGCACCCTGCGCCGGGCGTTGGAACGAGGCCAGCGGGGTGGTGGCCGATCGTTCGATGGCGGTGACAGCGGCGATCCAGAGAATCGACACCCCGAAGGCAGCTGTCACCGGGCCCGAGATCGTCGACAAGATCAGAGTCAGCAATGTGCAAGCGACTGCGGGAAGCAGAAACAGGCCAACCGCCCGAGACTCGTCGAGAAGGAGCCCGGGGGCCAGGGCAACCAGCGCGATCACAACCATCACGGTGACCGACCGGATGATGACGAGCCACAGCCGTCCGGTCGGCGATGCCGCCTCGAGGTCATCAAGCGGAGACGCCGAGGGGGTGAGCGACATGGCGACTCCGATCACGGCCAGCACCGGGGCGACGACCAGAAACGCGAGAGTGCCGAACGAGCGAGCAGCGATAGCGGCGACGGTGAGGGCTAGGCCAGCAAAGGCGACCCACGACAATGGAATGACGGCGGCGACTGCGACCAACCGCGCGAGGTGCGCCGGAACACCGAGCCCCCTCAGCCCCCTCTCCATCCAACGGGGCCGCGGCTGGTCGATTCGGTCGACGATCTCGTCCCAGAGTCGGTCCCGTCGCTCGGTGTCGACGGCCGCCGTCACCAGATCTCGGCAGTCTGCGCACTCGATCAGATGGGCCTCGATCGAATCGGTGGTCACGTCGCTGAGGTGTCCGTCCCGGTAGACGGCGACGATCTCTTGGGTGATGTGCCAGCTCATGCCAGAGCCTCTCTCAGCTGACGACGGGCGCGCACCAGGCGCGACTTGACGGTCCCCTGCGGAATTCCGAGCATCACCGAAGCCTGGCGGGTGGTTAGGCCGTCGAGCACGGTCGCACGGAGCACTGCCTGCAGCTCGGGCGACAGGGCGCGAAGCGCCGCGGCCATCCCCCCATGCTCGACACCCTGGAGGGCCAGGTCTTCTGCCGACGGCTCGGCGTCCATGGCGTCGTCGATCTCGATCAGCCGTGGAGTTCTGCGGAGGCGGTCCACCAGACGGCGAACGCCGATTCCCCAGATCCAGGCGGCGATCGCCCCATCGCCGCGGAACTGGCGCGCATTCCTCCAGACGCCCATGAAGGTGTCCTGGATCACCTCATCAACCAGGGCCTTGTCCCGACAGCGCCGGTCAAGCCTCAGGGTGAGCCACCCGACGTGGCGGCGATATAGATCGCCCAGAGCCTCCTCGTGGCCATCGGAGATCAGCGACAACAACTCATGATCCGAGATGCTCGCGGGGTCGGCCCTTGTCATATCCCTATTGTCGACTCGGGGAGGCTGATCGGTTCACGGTGCTGGGCAGTTTCGAGCTAGGTACTCGATCCTCTCTCCATCACGGCAATGGCATGCGGTCAGGTTTGCAGTGCTGACCTAGTTCGCGTTCAGTCCCCTGGAGTCCGGGCGATGTCTGGCACGATTTTCCAGATCATTCTTGTTGGAAAGTCGCTTTACAGGTTCGCGTTCTGTCCAGTAAGGCCCACAACACGTCTGAACTCACGGCGGACGCCGGCATGTGGTCCCCGACGGGCTGCTGACGATGGTTACCGTCAGCGCTTGATCCGGTCCTGACTCTCTCGTCTCAGGAACGGGATTACAGCGCCGTCGAACACGGCTGGGTCCTCCAGGTAGGAAAAGTGTCCAACTCCCTCGAGAACCACGAGTTGGGCGCCCTGAATCTCGGCGGCAAGGAACGTGGAAAAGGCCAATGGAATCAGGTCGTGTTCCGCATGCACCACCAGCGTCGGGGACCGCACACTCGACAGCAGCGATGCCGGATCGAGCGCCAGGATCTGCTTCGTCAGTTGCTCCTCGGCACCCAAGGCATGCGCCGCAGTCGCTTCGGTGAACCCGAAGTCGAGTCGGGTGAGAAGCGACCGATCCCGGAAGAACGCCGAATACATGGTCTTGAAGAAGGCCTCGTGCGCCTCCGGCTCGACGGCCTTGAATGAATCGGAAGCTGCGATGGCCTCCATGGCCTCTTTGTCGGTCTCGGTCTGGTTGTCCACGAACGCGTGGTGGAGCTGCTTCATCATCTCGGGGGCGAACGGAGGTCCCGGATGGGCAAGGACGAGCGCTCCTGTCCTTTCGGGATAGCGGGCCGCGAAGAGGAGCACGACCAATGCACCCAAGGAGTGCCCGATGAGATTGACACGGTCGATTCCCAGAGCTTGCCGAAGACCCTCGAGGTCCTTCAGGTGCGTTTCCAGTGTGATCTCGGGCGGCGATACGGGACGAGACCTTCCTGAGCCACGCGCGTCGTAGCTAACGGTCTCGAACTCAGCCGACAGCCCCTCGGCAAGCGAACCGAGGTAGGTCTGTCCGAACCACGGACCGCCGAGCAGGACGACCGGTGTTCCGCGGCCGCGGGTGACCACGAACAGCTCGACATCATCCAGCTCGACGGTTGCCTCTCCCCCCATTCGATGGTCCCCCTGTGAGCGAGTCGGATCAGGATACGCTGCCGACCCGAATGAGATCCCCCAGCAGCTACTCCGCCTGAGGGGTACCGGCGAGACCGCGTACGGACGCGGTTCTGCGACCTTCTCGTCGCCGATGTTGGTTCAAGGAATAGCTGCTACCTGCGGCTAGGTTGGGGCTGCTGCGAGTGTCTCGGTTCACTCTCCCTGGAAAGGACTCACAG
This sequence comes from uncultured Acidimicrobiia bacterium, assembly GCA_964440905.1. GTDB lineage: Bacteria > Actinomycetota > Acidimicrobiia > Spongiisociales > UBA11373 > UBA11373. The sequence goes on from CAYTTU010000151.1 coordinate 15,326, forward strand.
ACCATGTTTCGGAGACTCAACCTTTTCGTCCGGCCACTGACTGTGCTGTTGGTCGCCCTTGCCCTCCTCACCGCTGCCTGTGACGACGACAACGATGTCGAGATCGAACTCGGGTCTATGCACACCACGATCATCTCGTAGTCCACCTCGCCGCCGGCCCAGTCCCCCTCAGACCGTCAACACCACCTTGCCCTGAGGATGCCCCTCCCCGAGGTGACGGAAGGCGTCGGCGTACTCGTCGAAACGGAACCGGCGATCGATCACCGGATGGATCCTTAGGTCGGCGAGCATGTCGCGCAGCGTCTCCATGTCGGGCTTGTTGAATTTGGCGATGAAGAACGCCGACCGGCGCTTGCTGACGGCGGCACGCAACTTGGTGCCGAACACATGACCCATCGGGCCGAGGACTCCACCCATCG
>CAYTTU010000152.1:0-5571 GCA_964440905.1 uncultured Acidimicrobiia bacterium
GCGTCGTGGAAGAAGCCGGTGTGCAGTACGTCCTGGTGATCGCCGAGCAGGTCTCGGGCGTGAGAGAGGGTGTCACCGGCCTCGGCGATCAGTCCGGAGGCGTCCTCGGATCGATGCAGGGCGCGAATGGCGTTGGCAGACAGCCGAATCACTTTGCGACAACCGGCCAGCGCCTCTTCCCGCGCCCGGTACTTGGCCTCGAAGACTTCGGCGATGTCCCGGCGGATCGGCTCGAGGTCCGGGGTCACGGAACGACCCGCACCTCGTCCTCGGGGTCGAGCGTCCACTTGGGTCGGGCCACCTGCTGGGTCTGTTTGATCTGCAGGAGCATGGCGATGAAACCGGCCAGGATCACGTCGAAGACGAGGTTGACGAACAGCAGCACCGTGGACCCGGTGAACAGAGCCAGGGCCAGGGTGATGGGCACCGCCAGCGACAGCCCGATGAGGGTCATGCGGCGACGGCCCAGGACCTGCTCGCGGGCGGTGGGACCGCCCCGCGCCGCCTTGGTGCGCATCTGCCTGGGTACCGGTCGCTTGGCCACGGTCTCCTACCTTATCGCCGCCCATACCGCCCGAACCGGCTTCTGGCCCGCTGCGGCACCCTCCAGTATGAAGCCCTGCCGGGCGATTGGCGAGCCAATCGCGACTCTCAGTGCTCGGTGGGGCTTCCCTTCAACAGATCCACCCCGTGTCGCAGGGCCGGGGCGACGACCGACAGTGACTCCTCCACGCCCCGAACCGAACCGGGCAGGTTGATCACCAGGGTGGTCCCGGCGATCCCGCACACCCCGCGCGACAGCATGCCGTGAGGGTTGTCGCCGAAGGTGATGGCTCGCATCGCCTCAGCCAAGCCGGGGGCCTCCCGGTCGATCACCCGGCGGGTCGCCTCGGGGGTGAGGTCGCGCGGCGAGAACCCGGTACCCCCGGTGGTGACCACCAGATCTGCGCCCGCGGCGATTGCCTGACGCAGCACCTGTTCCACGGCGGCGGTGCCATCGGCGGTGACCGTGGCAGCGACCTCGAATCCGAGGTCTTCGAGGATCCGGGTGGCCGCGGGACCGGAGTGGTCCTCCCGCACCCCGGCGGCGACACCGTCGGAGACGGTGACCACCACCGCCTTCATCGGGTCCAGGCCCCTGAGGCGCCACCGCTCTTGGCGAGCAGGCGCACCGGACCGATCTCGGCGCCGCGGTCCATCCCCTTGATCATGTCGTAGAGGGTGACCGCCCCGAGGGCGGCACCGGTGATCGCCTCCATCTCGACGCCGGTGCGGCCGACAGTCCCGGCGGTCACGACGATGCGCGCCCCATTGGGGAGACGGGTCACCTCTACGGTCACTCCGGTCAGCGGCAGCGGATGGCACAACGGCACCAGATCGGGGGTGCGCTTGGCCCCGGTGATCGCCGCCACCCGGATCAGCGCCAGGGCGTCGCCCTTGGGCAGGGTTCCGGCGAAGAGGGCGTCGGCGCTCTGCGGGGACATCGTCACCACCGCCTCGGCGGTGGCGGAACGCACTGTCTCCGCCTTGGCCGACACGTCGACCATCCGGGCATGTCCCTGCTCGTCGAGGTGGGAGGACTCAGTCATGGTCGGCTTCGGCCAGCGTACGGGTCTCGTCGACCCGAAAGAGTTCCAGGGTCACGGTTTCCCCGGCTGCTACCGCCCCCACACCAACCGGGATCACAGCAAATGCATCGGCTGCGGCCAACGCCGACAGCACGTTGGAGTCCTGTCCACCGGCGAGGCGCACCTCCCACGGTGCGATGAACTCGACCCGGAGAAACACTGTCTTGTCTGGATTGGTGGTGACGGCCTCGGTGAGGATCGCCGGGACCCGGGGACGAAACAGGTGGCGAGCTCCCATCATCGCCAGCAGCGCCGGGCGCACGAACTGCTCGAAGGCGACCATGGCCGACACCGGGTTGCCGGGCAGCCCGAATATCGGAGTGGCGCCGATCCGTCCGAAGGCAAACGGCTTGGCGGGCTGCATCGCCACCTGCCAGAACTCCACCCGGCCGAGATCGCCAAGGACCCGCTTTACCAGGTCGTGCTCCCCCATCGACACCCCACCGCTGGTGATCACGGCGTCACACGACCCCGCCGCCTCCTCCAGTGCGGTGCGCAGCGTCGCAGCGTCGTCGCCGATGATGCCGAAGTCCCGGACCACCACACCCAACTCCTCGAGCAGTCCCACCAGGACCGGCCGATTCGAATCCCGGATCGCCCCCGGGGGCAAGTCCGAGGTGTCGGCCGAGCGCAACTCGTCTCCGGTGGAGAGAACCGCCACCGCGGGGCGGCGGCGCACCGGAGGTCGCGCCACGCCAATCGAGGCGAGCACCCCGAGGTGAGGCGCCCGCAGCCGTTCGCCCGCCTCGAACACCGTGGTGCCGGCGGGGAAGTCGCCTCCGGCGGGACGGACGTGATCACCGGGACGAGCCGCCCGTACCACCCGCACCCGGTCCCCAGTTGTGGTCGTGTCCTCCACCATCACCACCGCGTCGGCGCCGTCGGGCATCGGGGCCCCGGTCATGATCCTGATCGCCGTGCCCGGGCGCACCGCCATGGTCGGGGCGGTCCCCGCGGGGAGGTCGCCGATCACCTCCAAGTCCACCGGAGCCGCGGCGACATCGCTGCTGAGCACCGCAAAACCGTCGACTCCGGAGTTGGCAAATGGGGGAACCGGGTGCGACGCCACCACGGCGCGGCTCAACACCAGTCCGCGCGCCTCGTGCAGCGGCGGCTCGACCTCTGGAAGCAGGGGCATCGCCGCGATCACTTCGCGCCGCGCCGCGGCCAGCGCCTTCACGCCTCGATGGGGCGTTCGGCGCCCAGCAGCAGTCGGCGGATGTTGTCGCGGTGGCGCAGGACGATCAGCGCCGCCACCAGCGCGGCCCACACCACCGCCCAGCCTCGGTGCCCGAACAGAAGCACCCCAGGAACCAGGGCCAGCGCCACCACGAGTGACGCCACCGACGCCCGCTTGGCGACGAAGGCGAGGACCGCCCAGGCCGCGAGCAGGCCGGCACCGAGAAGCGGTTCCAACCACAGCATCATCCCCGCCGCGGTGGCGACCCCCTTGCCGCCGCGAAATCGGTGCCAGATCGGGAAGCAGTGCCCGACCACAGCCGCCAGACCCGTACCGAATCCGACCGAAGGGCCGACGACCAAGTCACCCAGCGCCGCGGCGCCGAATCCCTTGACGAGATCGCCGAGCATGACCATGACCGCCGCCTTGCGTCCCATGGTGCGCAGCACGTTGGTGGTCCCGGGATTGCCGCTGCCCCGGGAGTAGATGTCGACTCCGCGCAACTTGGGGACGATCACTCCGAAGTCGATGCTGCCGATGAGATAGCCGGCGACGACGAGGAGGATGGTGGTGGGATCCACGGGAACCGAGTCTAGGAAGCGGCAGCCTCTCGCCTCCCCCCTACGATGCGACCTTCCGAAATAGGGGCTTCATTGATCGGCGTGTTCGGTGGATCCGGGTTCTACGACTTTCTCGAGGGAGCCCGGCCGCATCCGGTGGCGGAGCGATTCGGCCCACCCTCGGCGACCCCCCAGGTGGGTGAGGTCGAGGGAGTACCGGTGGCATTCATCCCCCGACACGGCACCCAGCATGAGTTCCCGCCGCACCGCATTCCGGTGCGGGCCAACGTCTGGGCGATGCGGGAGATCGGAGTCGATCGGATCGTCGCTCCCGCCGCGGTCGGTTCGGTGCGCCGCGAGATGGCCCCGGGTCACTTCGTCATCCCGGACCAGATCGTCGACCGCACCTGGGGGCGCGAACACACCTTCTTCGACGGAGAGGGGGTGCAACACCTCCCCTTCGCCGATCCCTATCAACCCGAGATGCGCCGCATCGCCCGCGACGCCATGGCGACCACCGGCGCCACCGTCCACGACGGCGGCACGGTGGTCGTGATTCAGGGTCCGCGGTTTTCCACCCGGGCCGAGAGCGCCGCCTATGCGGCCGCCGGGTTCGAGTTGCTCAACATGACTCAGATGCCCGAAGCGGCGCTGTGCGCCGAAGCGGGAATCGGGTACGTGTCGATCGCGGTGGTGACCGACTACGACGTCGGTCTGGAGGGGATGCCCCCCGTGACCCACCAGGAGGTGCTGGCCCGATTCGCCGAGTCCATCGGCACCCTGAAGGCAGGGATCCGCCTGATGCTCCCCAGGCTCTCCGCCCTCCGCCTCGACCTGCCCTCGCTGCTGTGACCGAGCGGGTCGAGGACTTCATCGCGGTCCGCCGTAACGCCGAACGGGGGCACTACGAACGCGCGGTGATCGACTCGATACTCGACGAGGCGCGCCACTGCACCGTCGGCTTCGTCGACGACGGCTTGCCAATCGTGATTCCCACGATCCACGTCCGCATCGGCGACACCGTCGTGCTGCACGGTTCTCCGGCGTCGCGGATGCTGCGGCTGCTCAAGACCGGAGCACCCTGCGCCATCGGGGTCACGCTGCTCGATGGGTTGGTTCTGGCGCGGTCGGTGTTCAACCACTCGATGAACTACCGCAGCGTGGTGCTGCTCGATTGCCGCGGCCGGGAACTCGACGGCGCCGAGAAACGCGAGGCGATGCACCGGCTCACCGAGAAACTGGTCCCGGGCCGCTGGAACGATGCCCGCCAGCCCAACGAGAAGGAGTCCAAGGGGACGACCCTGGTGTCGTTCCCCATCGACCTGGCCTCCGCCAAGGTGCGTTCTGGCCCCCCGGTCGACGATGACGAGGACTACGACCTCGGGGTGTGGGCCGGGGTGATCCCGTTGACGTTGAAGGCTGGGGATCCCGTGCCCGACCCGCGCATGGCTGAGGGGATAATGGTGCCGGAGTACCTGAGGAAGTCTTGAGCTATTGGCTTTTGGCGATTGGCCAGAGCGGCGATGAGCGATGAGCGATGAGCGATGGGCAATGAGCGATTGGCTATTGGCTATTGGCTATTGGCCAGAGAGGCGATGAGCGATGAGCGATGAGCGATGAGCGATGAGCGATGAGCGATGAGCGATTCAGGGGCGGAACGCTGCCACCAGTAGCCCGGCCGCTTCGGCGGCGGCTACCAGGGGAGCATGCTCGCCGGGAACCGCCACCAGAGCAGGGCGATGGTCGAGCGACATGGCGTCCCCCTGCTGGGACTCGATCACCACACCGGCCAACGTGAGCGGTGGTTCGACCACGACGAGCAGCACGTCGTCTCCGGGTCGCGCCTGAGGCGATACGTCGATCGGCAGCGCCCACCATCCTGGAGGCACCGTCAGCCCGTCGGCGAGCACTGCGGCGCTGATCGGTTCGCCCGGCTCCAGGTCCACTGCCGCCACCGCCGCGGTGAGGTCGGGCACCGGGAACGATCCCGCCGGTAGCGGCCTCCAGACCACGTCGGCGCCGGCGATTGCCGACCCGGCAATGATCGGGCGGGCCGCAAACGGATACGGCTCCTGGGAGGCTCCGCGCAGGTCCCACCAAGCGGCGCCGATCACGAGGAGTGCCGCCGCCGCCCAGCGCAGGTACGGAGGCGGCTGGAGCCAGTACACGCGGACAAGGTAGGGAGCGAACCCCGATGCGGCTA
>CAYTTU010000153.1:0-11185 GCA_964440905.1 uncultured Acidimicrobiia bacterium
AGCAGGTGGTCGATGCTTGGACCGGACGGGTGCCTGATGTTGGGATCGTGCCCGGTGAGCGGCGCGTAGATCGCCTGCTCCTTGTCCCAGATCGTCGCCTGCAGCACGGGGTGGATGAATGTGGCGACCGCGAATACGCCCAGAAGGATCACACCGGAAAGGAACATGCGGTTGCGCCGGACCCGCTGGCCGGTGTCGGCCCACCCGCCAATCTCATGTTCTACCGGCGGCGCGGTCATGCCTTCACCTCTGACCGGATGCGGGGATCCATGACGAGCTGGGCGACGTCGAGGGCGATGCGGAGCGCCATTCCGATGGCTCCGACCATGAGCAGGATCCCGAGGATCACGGGTATGTCGCCGCTTTCGATCGCCTCGAAGAACAGGCTGGCGATGCCATGGAGTCGGAGCTCTCGCTCGATGATGATCAGACCGGTGAGGAGATAGGGGACGCTGGTGACGAAACGCGACAGCGCCGGCACGATTGCGTTCGGTGCCACATGGCGGTCACGCACCAAGCGCTCTGGGACCCCCTTGGCCCGTGCCGTGAACACGTAGTCCTCGGTCATTTCTGCTGCCACCCCGGCGCGCATCACCAGCATGATTTCGCCGAAGGCGATGATCACGATCCCCAGAGTGGCCATCACCGCGCTGGGAAGGAGCAGGGCGTCGATCGCATCCGCCCACACGCCCAGGGAGAGCAGGGCCACCACCAGCGCCGCCAGCGAGAGCGGGATCGACGCCGCGGCCAGCGCCCGCCTCCCGTTCTTCCGGGCCCAACCCCGCAAGAGGAGTGCACCCCCGAGGGCGATGAGGAGACCGAAGGCCAGCACCCCGAGGATCGGTCCTTCCGGCATCGGGCCGTAGGCGACTGGTCCCAGGCCGAAGATGTCGCGGGCTTGGTACAGGCGGTCGGTGAGAAAGTACACCAAGAGGAATACGAGCCACGGTGGGAACGAGGTGAAGGCGAGCACGCTGAGTGTGCTGGCGGAACCCCGCACGATCCGGATCCGTTGCCAGGCGACGACGCGCCCGAACCACTCGCCGAGCAAGAAGGCGACGACTCCTCCGACGGCGAATATCGCCAGTGTCTCGGGCAGGGCGCCGAGGACCATGCCGCGAACCCCGCTGGTGGGGGTGCCCGCGGTCCAATAGCCGAAGTCGTAGAACGAAGCGCCGAAGTCGCCGCGGATCACTCGCAGCATGTAGTCCGCCCACTGCACCACGAGGTGGCGGTCGGTGCCGAGCAGCGCCCTGATCTCCTCGGCGGCCGCCTGCCTTTGCCCGAGACCGATGGCGAAGTCGTAGGGGAGGAGCAGGTTGACGGCGAAGAACGCGATCGAGACCACGACCAGCAGCGTGACCACCGCCCCCAGAACGCGCTTGGTCAGATAGCGGAACATGAAGTGGGACGGTAGTGGGAAGAGAGGTTTGCCGGATGCCGAGAGTCACACAGTTCGGAGTTGAGAGTTGAGAGTTGAAAGTTCCGGACTCGGAACTCCAAACTCCAAACTCTGAACTCCTCGCCCGAAGGGCGAGGAGTCACACCCCCTGGGCGTGAATCACCACTCGGCGCTCGCGTGCCTGGTCGAATTCGGCGAATAGCACCTTCTGCCACATGCCGAGCAGCACCTCGCCGTCGACCACGGGGATGGTGACCGAGGCGGATCCCACCAACAACTGGCGAATGTGGGCGTGCCCGTTGAGGTACTCGTCCTCCTGCAGGTTCTCGGTGCGCAGGCCATGGTCGTCGTGCTCGTAGTACTTCTCGACCGGTACCGCGGCGTCGATGAACCGCCTGAAGTCGTTGAGGAAACCGGTCTCGGACTCGTTGAGAACGATCGTCGTTGTGGTGTGGGGGGTGTGGATGGTCACCTGTCCGTGGCGTACCCCGGAGCGGGCCACCACCTCGCGAACCAGGTCGGTGACATCCCAGAACTCATTGCCTGCGGTTGTGGTGAAACGGAGCACCTCGGTGCGAATCCGAGGTTCTTCGGTTGCGGCCAGGACCGTCATCGACCCCTGAGGACGACGGGTGGCGCGCCGGGTGGTGGTGTGCTCTTCCACTGGTGCAGTGTCTCCGGAACGGCTGTTGACCGGCGTCACGATAGCGGCGCCCGTGGGCTTGGCGGACTTCCCCGAACGGATCACAGACCCCCCGTCGCCAAGCTGCCATCCAGGTAAACGGCTGCCACTCGTTGCCGCATCCCGGAGAAGTCGAACGGGTCGCCATCGAGCACGACGAGGTCGGCCCGCTTGCCCGGTTCGATGGTGCCACGGTCGGCGGACACCCCCAGGCACTCGGCAGCCACCCGCGTGGTGGCGTGGAGCACCTGCCAGGGCTCCATCCCGCCGGCCGCCATCAATGACAGCTCTTCGAGGTTGTCTCCATGGGGGGTGACACCGCTGTCCGTACCCATGGCGACGGGGACTCCGGCCTTGACTGCCCGGGCGAACGAGTCGCGGTGGATCTCAACGACCTCGCGGGCCTTGCGCACCGACGCTTCCGGGATGGCGGCGCCGGCCTCGGCGGCCCGAATGACCCCTTGGGGAGCCACCAGGGTGGGCACGAGATAGGTGCCCCGGTCGAGCATCATCTGGATCGCCTCGTCGTCGAGGAAGATGCCGTGCTCGATCGAGCGGATCCCGGCCCGGATGGCGTTCTTGATCCCGTCGGTGGCCTGGGCATGGGCCATGACCGATCGCCCCAGCCCGCTGGCGGTCTGCACCAGTGCCTCGAGTTCCTCGATGGTGAAGTGGGCATGCCGGGGATCGTCTCGTGGCGAGAGCACCCCGCCCGAAGTGGCCACCTTGATGACGTCGGCCCCCATCCGGATGAGCTCCCGCACCTTCTGGCGGATCGCCTCGGGTCCATCGACGATGGTGTCTGGAATTCCGGGGTGCCGCATGAAGAGGTGGTACACGTTCCCCGAGGGCATCCAACCGTCGCCGTGGCCTCCGGTCTGGCTGAGCATCGAGAGGGAGATCTGCATGCGGGGGCCGGGGATCATTCCGGTCTCGACGGCCGTCTTGACGCCGAGATCGGCGCCACCGGCGTCCCGAACCGAGGTGATTCCGGTGCGCAGCGTCGCTTGGAGATTGCGGGCGGCCTCGTAGAACGCCAGCGAGAACGGAGCCTGCATCAGGGCGAAAAGGTTGACGTGACTGATCATCACGTGGGTGTGGCAGTCGAAGAACCCGGGGAGGATGGTCCGTCCCCCGAGGTCGACGGCGACGTCGCCGTCCAGACCCTTGCCTACTTCGACGATGCGACCATCGGCGACCACCACGTCGCCGCTCACCGCCTCCCGTCCCACTCCATCGAAGACCCGTCCGTTGGTGAAGAGGGTGCGCACCATGGGGTCAGCCTACGCCTCCTCCCCGGGCCGGAACCCGACGGGGCCCGGGGGAGACCCGGGCCCCATGACCTCCCCGCGGAGCCTCTAGCCGGTCACGGTGACCGAGCCGATCATCCAGGGATGAGGGGTGCAGAAGTAGCTGAAGGTGCCGGCTGTGGTGAATGTGTGGGTGAAGGTGTCGCCCGGGTTCATGAACTCCGAGCCAAACCGCCCATCGGGTGTTCCCACCAGACCATCGGAGGTGCCCGAGGTGATCGTGTGCACCTGGGTGTCGTCGTTGGTCCAGCGCACCGTGGTGCCCACCGAGACGGTGAGATCCAGCGGCACGAAGGCGCTCTCCGGTTTGGTCGGATCAAAGGCGTTGGGCGGCATCACCACCTCGGCACCGACCGTCGCCACCGCGGTGGTGGTCGTCATGGCGTGATCGTCGGGGGCACCGGGAGCGGCTGCGAAGATCTCGGGGTCCTGGTCGCCGCTGATCACGATCGTCCCGATGGCGCCCTTGTAGATGCTGCGCACCAGCGCGTGGTCCACCAGGATGATGGTCGAGGGCACCAGCGCATCCAGCTCCACCACAGTGCCGCCGCCCGCCACCACGAGAGTCGTCTGCGAGCCCCGGATCACCCGGTTGGCTTGGTGGGTCGCCCCCTCGGGATACACCGCATCCCAGTGCGATCCGATCGGATGGAAGTTGGAGTCGAGATTGAGGCCCTCGTTCACGAAGTAGATTCGGGCCCGCTCTCCGACGGACATCGCCAGGGTGTTGTCACCGGAGACGGCGTCTGTGCGACCGTTGAATGTGACAAAGCGCGGCTCCTCGAGACGGAGGGCGGCGTTGTCGAACTGCGCCAGGCCGTTGGCGTCGGGCTCGGACAGGTACCACTCCGACTGGGTCACCACCCACTCGTGGTCCACCGCCGGCAGCGGGGTCTCGGGATCGACAATGAACACCCCGTACATCCCGTGCGAGATGTGGACCGGGATATCCCCGTAGGCGCAGTGGTACATGAAGGTCCCCGGATAGAGCAGGCGGAACTCCACCGACGCGGTCTCGCCAGGGTTCACCGTGAGTGCGGCGGCGCCACCGCCCTGGCCAGTCACTGCGTGGAAGTCGATGTTGTGCGGGTTGGTGTTTCCCGCCAGATTTGTCAGGGTGACCTTGACCATGTCACCGACACGGCCGCGCAGCACCGGACCGGGTGAGCCGCACACCACCTCGGTGTCGCCGGCGATGCGGAATCCCCAGGCGTGGGTGGTCACCCCGTTGGCGGGGTCGATCGGGCACACTCCCTCGACCACCTCGAGCGCCACCTCCCAGTGTCGCTGGTCGCTGCGGGCGATCGCCGGGGCAGCCTCCGGGGCGTAGGTGGCGTGCACCTCACTGTCCGGCGCCGCGGCGAGCTGGGCGACGGGCACCAACGCCGGGCGAATGCTGCGGTCGGTGGGCCACGCTCCTTCGCCGCCGCTCGGGCCTTCCGCGGCGATGATCTCGCGCACATCGGCAGGGGACAGGTCTCCCTGCTGCACGACGATGGCTGCGCCGAGCATCACGATCACCGCGAACAGCAGGGCGAACTGCCATGCCTTGTGCCAGAAGCCGTCGTTCATTGCTGATCTCCTCCGTCGAGTTGCACATGGTTGGTGGTCGTGATCGGGGTGGACTGGAGCCGGTCCAGAAGGGCGCGGCGCGCCTCGGACCAGGCGTCGTGCGCCGCGCAACGCACCTCCGACCGGCACGGTCCGCCGAGGACACAGCGTCCGTCGTCGGTCGGCCCCTCGATGAGTTCGATCACCTCGAGGAGCGACCGACCGGTCAGATCGGTGGCGAGGGTATAGCCGCCCCGCGGACCGGGGCCGCTGGTGATCCATCCGGCGCGCACCATCGGGGCGAGCACCTGGGGGATGTACTGCCTGGTGCTGTCCAGTGCCGCCGCCAGTTCGCCCGCCTGGAGTGGGGTCCCGGCGGTGTCGAGCCGACGCAGCGCCCGCAGGGCCAGGTCGGTCTTGCGCATGAACTCCAGTCTCATAGTTGCAGAGTCATGGAGTCAGCAAGTCGGTTCCAGGGTATTTCGGCCCTAAAAGGGGGTGATCGAGTGGGCTTACCCCGGTGTCAGGCAGAGAGGCCGTCGAATATGAAACGGACCAGCGTGTCTGCGGCCTCGTGGCGGCGCTGCTTGGCCTCGGCGTCGCGCAGCAGCGCTTGTGACGCCGCCATCATCACTCCGTAGACCAACCGGGCGGCGTCCATGGGATCGAAGGGGCGGAATTCCCCAGTGGCGATCCCGTGGCGGCACAGACGGGCGATCTCGCGTTCGATCGGGGCGTGCACTGCCCGGATCCGGGCGGCGGCACCCGGGCTGAGAGCCGGGAGTTCCCGCATCACCATGGAGCCGAGGGCGTGATCGGTGGAGACGAAATCGAGGCCGCGCTGGATCAGCTCGGCAAGGCGTTCCCGGGTGCCCATGTCCTCGGGCAGGCCGGAGAGCATGACGGCAACCACCGCGGGGACCTCCTCCTCGACGAGGTTGACCAGCAGGTCCTCTTTGTCGGTGAAGTATTCGTAGATGGTGGTTCGGCCCACTCCCGCCCCGGCGGCGACGTCGGCGAGATGGGTGTCGCCGTATCCGTAGGTGCGGAACAGGTCACCGGCTGCGGCGAGCAGCTGGCGCCGGGTCGCCTCCTTGTGGGCGGCGATCGTCTCGGCCTTGATCCGGGGCATCGGGACAGAGTAATCCTGCCCGACCCCAACCCTCCCCCGGTGCGGCGGGGTGGCTACGGGCACGGTAGTTTGCGGCCCGTGGACGAGCGGCGCCGCCGCCGACTGGCGGCCATCCTGATGGCGGACATCGCCGGGTTCTCCCGGTTGATGGGCCGCGATGACGAAGGCACCACCGAGCGGGTGGTTCGTTTCCACGACCAGGCGGAGACCCTGGCATCCACCCACGGTGGCCGGGTGGTGGACACGGCGGGGGACTCGGTGTTCGCCGTGTTCGACTCGATAGTCGCCGCCCTGGAGTGCGCCACCGCGCTGCAGGAGTGGCTGGCCAAGGACACCGATCCCGGTCGGCTCATGATCCGCATCGGGCTTCACCTCGGCGACGTGCTGGTCGAGGACGACCGATTCTTTGGCGATGGAGTGAACGTCGCAGCCCGTCTCCAGGAGTTGGCTCCGGTCGGAGGGATCGCAGCCTCCGAGGTGGTGTTCCACGAGGTCGGCACCCGGCTCCCGTTCCGCCCGATGGGCATCCGGCGACTGAAGAACATCGCCCGCCCCTTGAAGGTGTACGCGGTGTCACCCGACGTCTTCGGCTTCACCGCATCGGGAACGCCCGACGTCGTAATCGAAGCGGACAACGTGCGGGATGCGGCCGAGGATGTCGCCGGCCTGATCCGCGACCGTCTCGCCGAGAAGCGAATCCGCAGGTCGCATCGGATGGCGTTGCCCGAAGACGTCTCGATTCCGGAGCCGCGGCCCCCCCGGACGATCTCGGGGGTGCTCTCCGCAGCGGGGTTCTGGCTTCAGGGCGCAGTCGGGGTGCTGCTGGTGGCGGCGTACCAGTCGGGATGGACCACCAACGGGGTGTATCCGTTCCTCGGTGCGATCTGTCTCGGGGGCGCCGTCGGGACGCTGCTCCGGGTGGTGACCCACCGCCGCGGGGTGGGCACGGTGGTGGGGGCGATTGGTATCGCTGTGGGAGGGATGTTCTTGTCGGGCACGGTCACCCGGGCCTTGGTGTGGGTGCTGGCCGCGGTGGTTGGTGGACCGGGCTTGGTTCGGGCGTTCCGCTCGGAGGGGGTCACCCCGCCGGCGGACTCTCCTTGAATTCGAGGTAGGCCGCCCAGGCCCGTGGGGCATACACCGTCGACGGACCGCCTCCCATCATGATCGTCACCCCAAGCGTCTCCGCCACTTCCGCCGGTGTCGCCCCGGTACGCACCGCGCCGCGGGCGTGCGATGCGATGCACCCGTCGCAGCGTTCGGCGACTCCGATGGCGAGGGCGATCAGCTCCTTCATGCGGGCCGAGAGCGCCCCATCGGCCATGGAGGCGGCGTACAGCTGGGCAAAGCCCTTGTAGGTGTCGGGGATTTGCTCCCGCAGATCGCGGGCCGGTCCCCGCAGCTCAGCCTGGACATCGTGCCAATGGCCCATCGTGACCTCCTGGACACGATGGTACGGTCGCGGTGACTGGCTTGAAACTGGAGAGGTGCCCATGGACTTGAAGGAAGGCGCCCGGCAGCGGTTCGACGGGGTGTATCAGGAGCTGCGGGACATCAGCCGCTGGATGTACCACCACCCCGAGATCGCCTTTGCCGAGCACGAGTCGTCGCGTCGCCTGGTCGACTTCCTGGCGGGCAACGGCTTCGAGGTGGAGTATCCCGCATACGGCCTGGAAACTGCCTTTGCCGCCCGGGCGGGGAAGGCGGGCCCGGAGATCGTCGTCTGTGCCGAGTACGACGCCCTCCCGGCGGTGGGTCACGCCTGCGGGCACAACATCATCGCCACCGCGGCACTCGGCGCGGGAGTGGCGGTGGCCGGGCTGGCCGATGAGCTCGGGTTTCGCATCACGGTGCTCGGGACCCCGGCAGAGGAGGCCCGCGGCGGAAAGGTCGACTTGATCCACGCCGGGGCGTTCAAGGGAGCGACCGCGGCGATGATGATCCATCCTTCGCCTGAGGACACCGTCGACCCGGTGGCGCTCGCCATCCAGCACCTCTCCGTCGTGTACCGGGGCAAGGACGCCCACGCCGCCGCGGCACCCTGGGAGGGGATCAATGCTCTGGATGCCTTCGTGCAGCTCTACATGAACGTCTCGACGTTCCGTCAGCAGATGCTGCCCACCGACAAGCTGCACGGCATCGTGACCCGCGGCGGGGATGCCCCCAACATCATTCCGTCGCGCGTCGAGAGCGAGTGGTACGTCCGTGCCCTTACCAAGGACCGTTTGGGATACATGATGGATCGGTTCACCGCCATGGCCGAGGCCGCGGCGCGCTCCACCGGGTGCAGCGTCGAGATGTCGCCCTCGGGTCATGAGTACGAGGACATCGTTTCTGAGCCCCTGATGACCGACCTGTTTGCCGCCAACTACGCCGCGCTGGGCCGACCCGTGGTGCGATCCAAGGACCGTCCTGCGGCCACTGCCGGTAGCACCGACATGGGCAATGTCAGCCATGTGGTTCCGGCGATCCACCCGATGATCGGCATGGATACCAAAGGCGCCGTCAACCACCAGCCCGAGTTCGCCGCCCACACGATCACCGACGACGGAGATCGGGCAATGCGCGATGGGGCTTTGGCGATGGCGTGGACCATCGTGGACCTGGCCGCCGGCAAGAGGTGGGCGGAACTTCGTAGGCCGGGGTGAGCTCGTACTCGATGCCCGATTCCCGATGCCCGATGCCCGACTCGAGGAGCCGATTGGGCAGCCGTCGAGAACACAGCACTCTGGCAATGAGGGTGCCCAAACGGTAAGAAGCCATAGATGGGCGATTACCGAAGACTGAGGGTCTGGGCGGCGGCGCGAACCCTAACGATCGAGGTCTACCGACTCACTGACTCGTTTCCACAGGGCGAGCAGTTCGGACTCGTTTCTCAGTTGCGTAGTGCATCCTCTTCCATTGGAGCCAATCTTGCCGAGGGCTTCGGCAGATCGTCGGATCGCGACACTGCCCGTTTCATCGACATCGCCATCGGCTCGGCGAACGAGGTTGAACACCTTGTCGTGACATCCCGGGATGTCGGCTACATCGCACCGGCCGACGCCGATGGGCTAGCGGAGTCCGTCGCGGACATACGCAAAATGCTGACCGGCCTCCGCAGAACGATTCGACAGCGCAGCCGCTAATCGCCGTTCCGGTATCTTTCGGGTATCGGGTATCGGGTGTCGGGTATCGGTCGGGAATCGGGTGTCGGGCGTCGGGCGTCGGACTACCGCTCTAGGCTCCCCGCCATGCGAGTCCTCTTCATCTCCGGTGTCGGCCCCATCACGGCCGATCCGGAGGCCAGTGCCCGGTTCTACGTGGACACCCTGGGGCTTCCCCTGGCGAACGACGACGGGTACCGCCACTCCAATGAGGTGGAGGGTGTCAAGCACTTCGGGGTGTGGCCCCTCGCCGCCGCGGCGCAGGCATGCTTCGGCGCCAACACCTGGCCGTCGGACGTGCCGGTGCCCACCGCCACCATCGAGTTCGATGTCGATGATGTCGCCGTGGCCGCTGCGGAGATGCAGGCCGCCGGTTACCAACTGATCCACGCCGCTCGCACCGAGCCCTGGGGACAGACCGTGGCACGGCTCATGAGTCCTGAGGGTGTGCTCATCGGCCTGTCGTACGCCCCCTGGTTCAGGGAGTAGTCCTTGGGCCTCGACGTCGCCATCGTCGGCGGCGGGATCATGGGGTCCTCGACCGCCTACCACCTGCTGCGCGCCGACTCGACGCTGCGGGTGGCCATCCTCGAACGCGATCCGACCTACCGCTACGCCTCCACCACCCTCAGCGAGGGCAACGTTCGGATCCAGTTCAACCTGGAGGAGAACATCCTCATCTCGCAGCACACCACGAGGGTGCTGGAGACGTTTCCAGACGAGATGGCCACCGCGTCCTTTCGCCCCGAGCCGGCGCCGCGGCGCGAGGGGAACCTGTTCCTGGTGGATGCATCTGGCGAGGCGGCCGCTCGCGCCGGCCTCGCCACCCAACGAGCGCTGGGGTGCGAGGTGGAGTGGTTGGATGCCGATGCCATCGCCACCGAGTTCCCGGCGCTGCGCAGCGTCGGGATGATCGGCGGAACGCTGGGACGCCACGACGGCCGCGCCGATGCCCAGGCAATGCTCCAGGGGTATCGCCTCAAGGCCCAGGAACTCGGGGCCGAGTACCGCAGCGCCACCGTGGAGTCCATCGAAGTGACGGCGGGACGTGCCCGCGGGGTCCACGTCGCCGGGACCACGATCGAAGCCGATGCCGTATTGGTCGCCGCCGGTGCGTGGACTCCAGGGTTGCTGGCACCCCTCGGCATCGAACTCCCGGTGCGCCCGGTGATGCGCACGGTCTACGTGGTGAGCACCCCGGTCGATTCCACCGCACTCCCTGCGGTCTTCTTGCCTTCTGGGGCGTATGCCATACCGGAGTCGGGGCGTTCTTGGGCCAGCGCCTGGTCGCTGGAGACCGATCCGGTGGGCTTCGACTTCACCCCGGCGCCGCGCTCCCGCTATGAGGAGGTGGTGTGGCCGGAGTTGGCTGCCCACCTTCCCGCCTTCGAGTCGTTGCGGATCGAGTCCTCCTGGGCGGGTCTCTACGACGTCAATGACCTGGACGGCAACGCCATCATCGGGGAGTGGCCCGATGTCGCCGGACTGCACCTGGCGGTGGGGTTCTCCGGCCATGGTTTCCAGCAGGCGCCCGCGGTGGGGCGCTACCTGGCCGAGGAAATCCGCGGAACGGCCCACGCCCTCGACCTCTCCCGGCTGGGACCGCAGCGGGTGGTCGACCGGACTCCGCTACGGGAGCACACCGGGCGATTGATCTGATCGGGAGAGGCTCGAGGCTCAAGGCTCGAGGCTCAAGGCTTGGGAGCGGGAGTCGGGAGTCGGGAATCGCACTCAGCTCTCGGTCGCAGCCTTCGCTCGCCTCCATGGGGCGTGTTCGGCGATCAGCGCCACCACCGTCGTGATCGCCAGGTTCCCGGTCGCCACTCCGAGGAGCCCGGCGACGAGAGCGATGGCGAGCCGCCAGCCGCGCAGGTCGAGCACCAACCAGGCGTGGCGCAGTCCGGCGTAGCCGAGGAAACCGGCCAGCACCCAGACCGGGAGGAGACCGAACAGGGCGAGCAC
>CAYTTU010000154.1:0-3195 GCA_964440905.1 uncultured Acidimicrobiia bacterium
GCGGTGCGCATCTCCGAGGTGGAGGCCTACGGCGGCGGCGACGATCCGGCGAGCCACGCGTACCGCGGCCCAACGGCGCGCAACCACAGCATGTTCGGCCCGCCGGGACGGTGGTACGTGTATCGCTCGCACGGTCTCCACTGGTGCGCCAACGTGGTGTGCGGACCTGAAGGCGACCCGGGCGCAGTCCTGCTGCGCGGGGGCGTTCCGGTGTCCGGGATCGAAGAGATGGTGCGGCGTCGGGGGCGGGCCGATCACCTCACCGACGGTCCGGGGAAGCTCTGTACGGCGCTAGGGATCACCGGTGAACACGACGGTGCCGATGCGTTCTCAGGCGAGGTGCGCATCGAGGGAACCGCGATGCCAGGGACGATCATGGCCACGCCGCGAGTCGGTATCAGCCGCGCCCAGGAACGGCCGTGGCGCCTCCTGTGGAGCCCGCCAATAGCCTATGGCCAATAGCCGCCTACGGCGACAGCCAGATCGTGATCCGTCCATCGACCGGCTCTCCGGCCAGTGGCACCTGGGCCCACACCCACAGCGGGGTGTCGGGGGCCGTGACCGGGGAGACCATGACGACATCGACCAGCAGCCCGGCGGCGTCGAGTCGCTCCAGGGCCTCCCCCTGGGCCCGTCCCATGACGTCGGGGGCGACGGTGCCCGGTTCGGGACCTGAGGCGACTATCTCCACCACTCCGGTGGAGGAGAGGGCCGCGCCTCCGGCGGGGAACTGCCCGAGTACGGTTCCGGGGAGGTGGTCGGTCTCCAGGGACCAGACCAGGTGAACCACGTACCCGGCGGACTCCAGCACCCCAACCGCCTCGATGGCGGCGAGCGCGGTCACGTCGGGCACCACCCCGGGGACCAGGATCTGGACCCCGTCGGGATTGTGGATCGGACATACGACGCCGGGAACCCGGCTCGGCTCGAGGCGCAGCACGGTGACGGTGGCCCGGGGGCACAGGGGTCCGGCCAAGAATCCCGTGGAGGTGTCGACGCTCACCCCGATCAGCCCGTCGTCACCAGCGGTGGAGGCTGGCGCATAGGGGATCCCGGACAGAGCCGCAATGGCGAATCGCGACCAGATCTGGGCGGGCCAGGTCCCTCCGGTGATGGTGTAGGGGGTGTCGGGAGCCTCCAGCGGGCGGTTGCCCTGCGGGAAGCCCACCCACACCGCCGCCGAGAGTTCCGGGGTGTAGCCGACGAACCAGGCGTCGTGGTTGCCCTCGGTGGTCCCGGTCTTGCCGGCCACCGGGCGCCCGATGCGGGCCTGTTGGCCGGTGCCGCGCCGCACGGCCTCAGTGAGGGCCACGGTCACCTGCTCGGCCACGGTCTCGTCGAAGGCGCGGGTGAATCGGGGCACGTGTTCGTAGAGCACGCTGCCGTCGGGAGTCTCGATGCGAGTCACCAGCACCGGCTCGACCCGCAGCCCGCCGGAGGCGAACGTCCCGTAGGCGGACGCCATCTCCAGCACCGAGACCTCCTCGGTGCCGAGCACCGCGGTTGCGGTCGGGGTCAGCGGAGTGGTGATCCCGGCGGCCTGTGCCGCGGCCACCACGCGCTCGGGTCCCAACCACTGCATCAGGTACGAGTAGGGGACGTTGACCGAGAACACGGTCGCCTCGAGCAGAGTGAGGCTGGGGTAGTAGGCCGCTTCGTGATTGCTGACGGTCCACGGTCCCGCGGGGGTCTGGATGGTGGCGGTGCGCCCTCCGGGCCACGTGCTGTCGAGAGTGGTTCCGGCGGAGAGCGCCGCGGCCAGGGCGAATGGCTTGAAGGCCGAGCCGGGCTGGCGCAGCCCCTGGGTGGCCAGGTTGAACTGTGCGGTGGGGTCGTCCGGGGAGTAGAAGTCGCGCCCCCCGACGATGGCGAGGACGTAACCGTTGCGCGGATCGACCGCGGCCAGTGCTGCCGACGGCCCGGGGTCGTCACCGAGCAACGAGAGCACCGCGTCCTCGGCGGCGCGCTGCACCGTCGGATCGAGGGTGGTGTACACCCGGAGCCCGCCAGCGGTGACCCGCTCCCACCGCTCCTCCGCGGTCGCCCCCAGGGCCGGGTTGGCGAGCAGGGCGCGGCGCACCTCGTCGGTGAAGTAGGGGAACACCATCCGGTCCGCTGCTCCCCGGTCGGCCAGCGTGAGGGGTTCGGCCGAGGCGCCCACCGCCGCAGCGACGTCCACCCAACCGAGTTCGAGCATTGTGTCCAGGACCACGTCGCGTCGCTGCAGGGCCGCCTCGGGATGGTCGAAGGGGTTGTAGGCGGTTGGAGCGGCCAGGATCCCGGCGAGCAGGGCGGACTCGCCGAGGGTGAGTGCGGTCACGTCCTTGCCGAAGTAGCGCCGGGCGGCGGCGGAGACTCCGTAGGCCCCCTCACCGAAGAATGCGGTGTTGGCATAGCGCTCGAAGATCTCGACCTTGGACAGGGTCTGTTCGATCTGCAGCGCCAGGCCGGCTTCCTCGGCCTTGCGTTCCAGGGTGACGCTGTCGGTGAGCAGCACGTTCTTGACGTACTGCTGGGTGATGGTGGAGCCACCCTGAACGATTGCCCCCGCCTCGAGGTTCTGGACCGCGGCCCGGGCCACGGCCTGGACGTCGATTCCGGGGTGGATCCAGAAGCGGCGATCCTCGATGGCGACGATTGCATCCACCAGGTGCTTGGGCAGCTGGTCGTAGGTGGTCAGGACGCGGTCTTGCCCCGCGTGCCACTCGGCCAGAACCGAGCCGTCGGCCGCGTAGACCGCCGTCGTGAGGTCGCCCGCTCCAGTCCCCGGATCCTCGATGGGCTCTACAGAGCAGGCGGTGGCGAGCAGCGCGATCGCCAAGACGCCCGCCGTGTGGCGAGGCATGGGTTGTTATTTCTCCGCGCGCTACGTTACCTGGTGACCGCGCTCCGCGCGAGGATTGTCCACAGGAGAAGTTGCCAGTTGCCAGTTACCAGGCGAGCCTGGGGGCGGGCTCGGGCGTCGGGAGTAGGGCGCCGGGTGGCCGCCGTCAGGTCTGAAAGCGCGCCAGGTAGTAGCGCTTCTTGCCGACCCGGAGGACGATCGTCGTCCCGGCCACCAGGTCGGCGCGACCCACGCTTCGCGCCGGGTCGGCCTCGGTTGCGTTGTTCAGCGCCACCCCGCCCTGTTCCACCAGGCGCCGGGCCTCGCCGTTGCTCGCCGCCCCTCCGGTGGCCACCAGCAGATCCAGGAGC
>CAYTTU010000155.1:0-3736 GCA_964440905.1 uncultured Acidimicrobiia bacterium
GGAGCGACGCGATGTGGGCGCCGCGACCGTGTTCTCGGTATGGATGATGGGCACTGCAGGACTCCGGTTGGGGCGGGAAGCAGGCGGTGGAACCGCCGGGAACGCCCCGCCGGAAAGAGATTGTACACACCCCCGGGGCCGTCCCTAGGAATTGATGTCGAGGCGGTCCTGCTGGCCCTCGGTGGGGTCGTAACAGCGCCGGCATCGGGCCTCGTAGGCCCCCTCGGCGCCGAGCACCACCAGCTCGTCGGATTGGATCACCCGCTGGGTGAACATCCCCTCGCCGCCACAGCGGTGGCACACCGCCAGGCTCTTGGTGACGTATTCGGCCCGCAGCATCACCGACGGGATCGGCTCGAACGGCCGGCCCAGGTAATCGAGGTCGAGCCCGGCGACGATCACCTTCTTGCCGGCGGCGGCGAGGCGGGCCACCACCTCCACCAGCCCCTGGTCGAAGAACTGAGCCTCATCGATCCCCACCACCACGGTCTGCGGCTTCACCCGGGCGAGCAGCTCGGCGCTGTCGACCACCGGCTCGGCTGCGGTGGAAAGCGAGGAGTGCGACACCACCTCGTTGGTGGCGAAGCGCACGTCGATGGCCGGTTTGAAGGTCTGAGTCGGAATCCGGGCGATGGTGTAGCGGGTGATGCGCCGGATCAGCTCTTCGCTCTTGCCGGAGAACATCGGTCCGCAGATGACCTCGACCCAGCCCTGGTCATCGCGGCGGTCCATGGGAACGACAGTAGCGGGGAGCGAGAGGGGGTATGAGTTTGGAGTTTGGAGTTTGGAGTTTGGAGTCGGACTCTGAACTCTGAACTCTGAACTTACCCTGTGAACGGTCTCTGGCCCGGCCTGATCCTCCGCATCCAGATCGAGTTCACCACGCCCACCGCCAACATCATCGAGAGGTAGAAGGAGCCGCCGAAGGAGAGGAAGGGAAGCGGGATGCCGGTGACCGGGAGGATGCCCACCGTCATCCCGATGTTGACGAATACGTGGAAGGCGATCATGGCCGCGATGCCCGCGGCCGTGAGCTGGGCGAACCGGTCCCGCGCCTGATTGGCCACCAGGAGCATCCGCCAGATCAATAACCCGAACAGGCCGATGACGAGGGCCCCGCCGGCGAAACCGAGCTGCTCCCCGATGGCAGTGAAGATGAAGTCGGTCGACTGCGAGGGCACGAACGCCAGATTGGTCTGGGTTCCCTGAAACAGACCCTGTCCGAAGATCCCGCCGTGGCCGATGGCGATCTGGCTCTGGTTCTGGTTGTAGTTGAGCGAGAGCGAGTGCTCGTCGGTATTGAGGAACCCGACCAGACGGTTCACCTGATATTCGTGGAGCAGACCCAGTTCGAGGGCAGCGACCAGGGCGATGATGGCGACGACGATCAGCACCGCGATCTGGCGGAACGAGGTCCCGGCCACGAACAGCATCACCACGGTGACGAAACCGAACACCAGGGCGGTCCCGAGATCCGGCTGGCGGAAAGTCAATGCGGCGGGGACGGCAGCGATACCCAGAGCCTTGGCCACCCGCCCCCAGGTGACCCCGCCCTCGCGGGCGGGGGCCAGCAGCAGCGCCAACGCCATCACCACCGCCGGTTTGGCGAACTCGGAGGGTTGCAGGTCCATGAACCCCAATGAGATCCAGCGTTGCGCGCCCTGGCGGATCGCCCCCACCGGGCTGAGCACGGCGAGGAGAAGGATCAAGGCGATCACGTACACGACCGGGGCCAGCGACTGCCAGGTGCGGTCGGTGATCGCCGAGGCGACGATCAGCACCGCGATCCCCATCACGACGTAGATCCCCTGGCGCACCATCTGTTCGGCGGCGCTCCCCCCGGCAGCCTCGAGCCGCGGTGCCGTGGCCGAGTAGATCATGATGAGTCCGAGCACGCTCAGGGCGGCGACGACGACGATCAGCACCAGATCCGGCCGGATCTGGGTGGGACGGCGGAGGTCGACCCCGGAGACGGTGGTGGCGGTCATCGCTCGGTGTCGGCGCCGGGGCGGAGCGGGTCGGGATTCTCACCCATGAGGAACTGGAAGATGCGGCGCGCCGTCGGGGCGGCGATGCGCCCGCCCGAGCCACCCTGGTCGATCACCACCGCCACCACCCACTGCGGATCACTCAGCGGGGCGGCGCCGACGAACCACGCCGTGGAAATGGCGGGCGTTGCCTCGAGGACCTCGGGGGCGTAGTGCTCGTCACCGCGCCCGGTGTTCTGGCGGAGGATGTAGTCGTCGGGATCCTGATTGGGCTCGGGGATGTCCTCCGGGTCGGTGGCCTCCACCTCCTGCGCGATCTCGGCGGTGCCGGTCTTGCCGCCGACCTCCTGGAGGGCGGCGCACTCGGCGTCGGGTTCGTCGTCGCAGAACCCGGCAAAGGCGGTGCGGGCGGTCCCCGTGGGGCTGTTCACCACCCCGTTGAGATCGATCTTGATCTGGGCGACGGTCGCGGGTGACAGTGCCACCTTGCGCAGGGTGCTCGGCGGGTTGATGAACACGATGTTGTTCTCGGAGTCGCGCACCGACGAGGCAACCCGGGGCTGCCAGACCGTGCCGCCGTTGACCAGGGCGGCGTAGGCAACTGCCATCTGCAACGGAGTGACGGTGAGCGCTCCCTGTCCGGTGGCGATGTTCATCACGTCACCGCCGGCCCAGCCTCCCTCGGAGCGCACCACCCCGTCCTGGCGCTGCTGGTGGAACTGGAACCACTCCCGGTCGGGGATCAGCCCGGCCTGCTCGAAGGGGAGGTCGATCCCGGTGCGGCTTCCAAGGCCGAGGTCGGCGGCCCACTCCTGCAGGAGGTCCTCGGGCCACAGCACGCCACGGTTCTGCCAGATCTCCAGAGCCAGCGACCAGTAATACAGGTTGCAGGACTGGCGCAGCGACTGACTCAGGCCGACAACGCCATGACCCCGAGCAATCCAGTCGTTGAGCGGCGGGGTGCTCGGGAAGAGCAACTGGCCGTCACAGAAGAAGGCGGTCGGATCGACAGATCGGTCGAGGTCGGCATAGTCCTCCTCGAGGGCGGGGGAAATGCCCTCCTCGAGCGCCAAGGCGTACACCAGCGCCTTGAAGGACGAGCCTGGCGGGTATAGGCCCTGGATGGCGAAGTTGTTGAACGCCGCCTTCTCCGATAGGTCGAGCCACTCGGCATCGGTGAGACGCCCGTCGGAGAACACGGTGGGATCGAATGACGGCACCGAAACCATGGCGAGCACCGAGCCGTCGCGGGGATCGAGCACCACGGCCACGGCACGCAGCACGCTCTCCTCGCCGTCCTGGCGAGCCAGGGCGATGGCGTTCTGCAACGTGGTCTCGATAAAGCGCTGCAGGTCGAGATCGATGGTGGTGACCAGGCTGCCGCCCGGCTCGGGCGGGATCTCCTCGACCACACCGAGGATCGCTCCGCGGGCGTCGACCCGGTAGGTGATCGCCCCCGGGGTGCCGCGCAGCTGGCTGTCATACGACCGCTCCACTCCGAACTTGCCGACACGATCGGCCAGTGAGATGTATGGCCGGCTCAGGTCCTCTTCTCCAGGAGCGCCGATGTAGCCGATGATGTGTGCCGCGGTTTCGGCCAGCGGATACACCCGCACCGGGATCAGTTCGACGGTGACCCCGGGGAAGCGCTCATTGTTCTCCAGCACGAACACGCCGGTCGACTGGCTGATCTCCTCGCCTAGAGGGAACCGGGCGCCGGATCCGCGGTCGGTGAACTCCTGCAGGAT
>CAYTTU010000156.1:0-4308 GCA_964440905.1 uncultured Acidimicrobiia bacterium
CGGCCTAGCCCACCCCGGCGCGCCTCGGTTATGGCCGCGACTCCCCAACAACCCAAAGCGAGGAGCATCACTCCGTAGAGGGGGTAATGCCGAGCCTCCCCACCTGCCAGCGCCAGGGCAGGACTCCACAGCGCAGCCGCCGCAGCAAGTACGGCACCGAGCGCACTGCCAGTGAGATGGAACACCATCCGGAAGGCGATCACGGTGCCAGCAGCGGCGAGGAGCACGTTGACCACCGGACCAGCCCAAAGCACCGGAATGCCGACAAGCAGGGCGAGGTGCAGCAACCAGAAGAAACCCGGTGGGGCCCAATCATGGTCGCCGAGGCTGCGCGACACCCCCTGCAGGTCCAATGGTCGATCGACCGACTGGAACTCCTGGTAGTCCGCCGCTGTCGCCCAGACCCCGTAGGGAGGCACCTTGTCGAACTCGAACCGGTACCAGTCGTCGAGGTGACCGGTAGCGCCCATCACGCTGGTCGCTTCGTCGTGCCAGATGGCGCCCCTACCCCGCACCGCTGCGATCACAAGCAGTGTGTAAACCGCAACGACGACGAGCAGCGCCGCGCACGCCCAGATCGGTGGCCGACGCGCAGCGGCATGGTCGGATGGTGTTTCCGTCGCGGGCATCAGCGACGATGGTACGTACGAAGCGCCCACGCTCAGAGCCGTCGGTCCAAGCGAAGATAATGGACCGCGGGGCGGGTGATCACGACCGGCGCCGCATCCGGCGATGGCTCGTCGATGCCCAGCGCAGCGACCAGCCGCCCGACGCGTTCCTCCCAGGAGTGGTTTCGCACCGCCGCCGAGCGATCGGGACGCACCGCGCTCTCGGCCGCGGTCACGGCATCGACCAAGGTCGCTGCGGTGTGCACCCCGGCAATGTCCGCCAGGGCTCGCAGCGGTGGCGCCGCCACTGGCACCCCGCCGGCGAGGTACTCGAAGACCTTGAGCGGGCTGACGGCGTGAGAGGTGGGCGTCACCCGGAATGGGAGAAGCCCCACGTCGAGGCGGGCTATGTAATCCAGCAACGCCCCCTGCGGTTTGAGGCCGAGCAGGTGCACGTTGCCGGGGAGAGTGGGCACGCGCCCCGGAATGTCACCAATCAGGACGATGCGGGACTCGGTCCGCCGCCGTCCCAGCTCCGCCACCGCCTCCCAGTCGAACCAATCGCCGTAGAGCGAGCCGTGATAGCCGAAGAGTGGCCCATGGCCCTCGGGCAGATCCGCCGGCACGGGACCGGGGGCACCACCGAACAGACCGGCGTTGACCGCATTCGGCACCAGCAGGGCGGCGACGCCGCGGCTGGCGGCGTGATCCACCAGATCCTCGGCCGAGGCCAGCACCAGATCGGACTGGGTGATGAGGCGGTCCTCGACCTGCGAGCGATACCACTCGCCGCCAAGAGCCGGGTCCGACCACAGGTCGACGATGTCGTACACCAGCCGCCATCCGAACCGCCGCATCTCCCCTACCACCGGTTCGACCACCGGCGCCGGTATCTCCAGGAGCACCACCCCGGGACGGCACCTGCCAGCGAGAACCGCGGGATCGATTTCGTCGAGGCGGTACTGCTCGAGGTGGGGATGCACGAAGCGCAGCCCGAGGTCGAGCGACTCGTACGTGCCGTGCAGGCCGACGTACACCACATGGAGCCCGCGGCGGAGCAATTCGATGGTGATCTGGGCACCGCGCGACCCCCCACCGACGTCATGCATCGGAACCGCGGCCAGCACCAGCACCACTGGCCGCTCGATCGGGTCTCGCCGGTAGGGACCCACCCCGGTCGCCTCGGTCGGCACGAGCAGGATGCGATGCCCGGCGTCGACGAGACGGCGATGCAACACCAACGGATCCGACGAGGCCCCGACCTCGGCCAGTGCCGCGGCGGTGGCTCGCACCGCGGTGGGGCGCATCGTCGGCTCGACCCGGCGGCGCCCCACGAGACGGGGGCGAACCACCTCGGCGGTTACCACCGCAGCCGCCCCGGTCTCGGCTCCGGGGAGTCCGTCGGCGCCGACTGCGTCGCGGTGCTCCGCCGCCAGGCCGATGCGGTAGGTGTCGGGGGTCGTCCGGAGCCAGCGGTGCAATTCGGCGGGGGTAGCCACCAGCACATCGACGTTGCTCCGCACCTGGCGGGAATGCTGATGCAACCGGTAGCGGGCCATGACCCGGTCCGGGATCAGTGGACGGATCAGACGTTTGATCGCCATCACGGCCCGTGGCATCAGCCCACCACCCAGTCCGGGAGTGAGCCCGCCTCTTCGGGACGCTGGCGCAACACCCGGGTCCCCGGCGGGACGACGGACCCATCGACCATCCAGTCGCGGTCCGGAGTGAGGGGCGGAGTCACCTCGGGCGGACCGTCGAGCACTCCAAACAGTCCCGACGCAGGATCGAGCAGCGCCCAGCGCCGCCACACCACCGCGTTCCCGGCGGCGGCCCCGGCGGCTCCGGGTTCCGCTTCCAGACGCTGCGTTGCGGCCAGCAATCCGCCGATCTCGGTATCGACCTGACGCAGATCGACCAGGTACTTTCCCCGGGCGGCATCGGGCGACTCCACCGCCACCACGTCGTCGGGGTAGCGGGGGTCGCCGTCAGCGGTCACCACCGAAAGCAGCGGATACCACTCCTTCTTCAGCGCACCGAGGGCGGCAGGGGCGTACAGCCCGGGGTGGCGCTCCCGGATCTCGGCGAGACCGGACTCGAACCCCGCCTCACTGAACACCGACATCGACCCGGCCCGTTTGCGATACCGGAACAGCGGCCGATCGACCCGCACCCGGCCCCATCCCGCCGCCTCCAGGCGCAGCCACAACTCCCAGTCCTCGTGGCCGCGTCGCATCGTGGAGTCGTACCCCGCAACGGCCTCCCAGGCGCGGCGCCGCAGCAACACACAGCCGACGATGCCGTTGCCGAGGCGCTGCCAATACGGGTTCTCGGGGCGAGGCACCCACACCGCGTCGACGGCGCCGAACAGCCGGGCCCAGCAGTGGGCGAAGGCGGCATCCGGCGCGGCGAGGAGTGCCCCGAGCATTCCCTCGAGATACCCCGGCTCCAGTTCGTCGTCGGCGTCGAGCGGAACGATGAACTCGCCGCGAGCCGTGGCGATACCGGCATTGCGCGCCGCGGGAAGACCGCCATTGGGTTGGCGCACCAGGTGCACCCGCGGCCAGGACGCCAGTTCGTCCAAGATCTTGATGCTCGCCGGGTCGGTCGAACCGTCATCGACCAGCACGATGTCCCAGGAGTCGAACGTCTGGGCGAACACGCTGGCCACCGCATCTTCCACCCAGGCACCCGAGTCGAAGCAGGGGATCACCACCGTCACCCGTGGGTCTGGCAGTGCCTCCAGTTGTCGGGCGCGGCGTCGCAACGCCCGGAGCCGCTCCTCGCGCTGACGGCGCTCCTCCTCCTCGGGCCAGGAGGCGAGCCGCCGCAATCGGTCCTTGAGTCCCCGGGGCACGAGATGCACCGCCAGTCGGGCTACCGGTGTGGGGAGCAACCGCAACACCCTTCGGGCGATCCCGGCACCGGGCGCTTCCGGTGAGCGCTGCGCCTCCTCCAGTGCAGCCGCCGCCATGGTGGAGAGTCCGGCCTGGCTGCGGGGGTGGCGCACCGCCGGCAGCGGGGCGCGGTATGCCGCTGCCGGATCCCCCACATCGGGGACAGGCTCGACTGCCAGGCGATCCAACGCCTCGCGATCGGCGACTGCGGCGAGCAGGATTGCGGTCAGGCCCGCCCGCGTCCCGTCGTAGGTGAGGATGCCGCTGCCGATGCGGAAGGCAGCGAATGCGGGCAGATCGGGGGCGATGACCGCCAACCCGGCGCGCCGCACCTCATGGGCGGCGAGACAGAAGGTCTCGAACCGGCTGGGCAGCACCACCGCCCAGGCATCGGCCAGGCGCGCCAGCGCCTGGTGGCGCGGCATCGGTCCGAGCAGCTCCACCCGGTGGCGCCACTGCGGGGGGATGCCCTCCAGCAGCACTGCCGACATGCGGCGATCCTCGGTGAACGACCAGCCATCCGATCCGACGAAGGCGACAGTGAGGCCGGGGACCGCCTCGAGCAGATCGGGAAGCACCGCGGCGAGGTCATGCGTGCCCTTCTGCTCGGCGAGTCGTCCGAACACCGCAAGACGCGGCTGCGGCGCCGGACGCCGTTCCACAGGAGAGATGTCGGGGACGGGAGGTGGCGCCACCACCACCCGCGCCGGTTCCAGCCCGTAGCGCTCCACCGCCCAATCCCCCACCGCAGCCGATGGCACCAGCACCGCGTCGGCGGCGGCGAGCGCGGCCCGCTCCAGATG
>CAYTTU010000157.1:0-3202 GCA_964440905.1 uncultured Acidimicrobiia bacterium
ATCACGATGGTTTCCCAACCACGCATGTTGGACACCCAGATCTCGTGTTTGTCGAGATCGGGATTCAGTGCGCAGTGGTCCACCGATGCCGCCGAACCACCGAGGTAGAACGGGTTGATCGTCCCGTCACCCGGATAGTCGTGGTCGGCCCGGAGCTGTGAGAAGTTGGTGAGGTCGATCAGCCCCAGCACCGATCCGGTGTTGTGGCTGCCCTCGCCCTTGCCCACGATGAAGGCGATCGTCTCGTCATCGTTCAAGCAGATGCCGTAAGGGCCGGCAACGCCTGCGCTGGTGTGGCCAATGACCTCGTTCTCCTCGTTGTCGATCTGAATCACCATCGAGGTGCTTCCATCGACCGCGTAGGTGTAGCGACCGTCCATCGTGTGGGTGATTCCGATCGGGTGATTGAGCACTCGGCCGTGCTCATCACAGATCTCGATCACTTCGGGGGTCGAGGTGCTCACCTTGGCGATACACGTCGCGCCGGCGAAGGACTCGCGCAGCGAGTTGGCACCCATCGAAATGTACACCCACTGCCCATCGGGGCTGGGGGTGGTGAAGGGGTGACCCATCGGCTTGACATCGTCGTAGGTGATCGCACGAACCACCCGGTTGTCGTCGTTGGGATCCAGGATGTGGTGCGGGCCACCATTGGCGCCGAAGCCCCACTGCAGGATGACGCGGTCGTTGCCTTCCGAGTCGGTCCATGCCTGGATGTGATGCAGTGCCTGCCCGCGGAGGCCAAACTGGAAGTAGGACTCCTGCTTGAGGAGCTTGCTCAGTCGGCCGGTGCGAACATTGATGATCCCGACGTAGTTCTGGGTGATCGCACCCTCATCCTCTGCCGTCTCCGACCAACCCACATACATCCACTTGCCGTCGGGCGAAACGCCGACGCCATGGGGACCACGGGTCAAAGGCGCGAAGATGCCGATGTTGCCATCGGGTCCGCCCTCTCCAACCACGAAGTCGAACAGCATCTCATGGGTGACTGCGTCGATGACGTGGTAACCGGAGAAGAACGGATCGTCGTGATCCTGGGCCGGGTTTGCCGGCTCCAGGCTCTCGGAGGTGAAGTACACCTTCGGGTGAGCAGCGATGTCCCAGGCGTCCGGACCAGCGTCGTCGAACTCGGCAACGAGCCACAGCCCGCCGCGAACCGACTCCGTGTTGGCCCAGCCGTCGCCGGGGATGACTTCATTGAACTCGGCCGGAGCCAGCTGGCCCGCCTGGACGACGGCCGTCCGCTCGGACCCCGAAGCAAGCTGATCCTGCAGGGTCGTGACCTGCTCGTTGGCCGTTGCCAACTGGTCTTCCAGAGCGTCGAAGTCCTCCTGCGATACGCCGGAGCCGCTGCTGCATGCAGCGGCGACGATGGCCAGGATGGCCGTAAACGCAAACAGCCGGATCTTGAGACCCGGCATCGTGTGTCGACTCATTAGCTCCCTCCCAGGGGATGTCGTTCCGTCGCTCGGTCTCGTCTCCGGGCACCCCCCAAGGGGTCCCCTCCCCATCGATCGAACCGATGGGCGAAAGGTATGGAACGGCAGGGGTCCCGACCCAGGGGCCTTTGGCCCGACCCCCGCCGCATTAATGCCCTACCTGGAATAGCCGGCCCTGCCATACCCTGAACTGGCCAACCCGTTTGGGATGACTCCTGGAGGAAACACACCAATGAAGACCCCGAGATGGCTTATCACCGCTGCGGCCGTAGCGGTCCTGGCACTGGGAGTCGCCGCCTGCGGCGATGATGATGCTGCCGAGACCACCACGACCACCACCGCGGTCACCACCACAGCCGGCTCCGCCACCACGACGACCGCTGGCGCCCCGACGACCACAGGCGCCGCCGCCACCACGACCACGGCCGGTGGAGGGTCGACCGACCCGATCGAGATCGAGGTCGTAGCCAAGGACCTGGCCTTCGACACCGACGAGATCACCGTGACCGCGGGACAGGAAGTCACCCTGGTCCTCGACAACCAGGACCTGAGTGCCGACGAGGGACACAACATCCACGTCCGCACCACCACCAACGACTACTTCACAGCGATCCACACGGCGCCGGACACCTCGGAGGTGGTCTTCACCATCACCGAGCCGGGCACCTACTCGTTCTTCTGCGACACGCACTCAGACGTCATGATCGGGACGTTCACCGTCACGCCGTAACCCACAGCGCGATCGACGACATCGCCCCCGCAGCCGAAAGGCTGCGGGGGCTTTGTTGGGTATCAGCTATTAGCTGTCAGCTCAGAAGCGAGAGCCGGGCATCGGGCATCGGGCATCGGGCATCGGAGGCGGCCGACAGGCCGCCGACCTCACTCAGCCGCCGACCGGATTCTGCACCAGGTAGGCGAGGTAGGCAGCAACGGCGTCGATCTCCTCGGAGGTGAGCGCCTCGTCGAAGTTCATGTCGACCACTCCGCCGGCCAGGGCGGTGGCGATCTTGGTGCGCCCGGCCCCGATGACGTTGGGGGCGTCGGAGGTTCCCTTGGCGTCGATTCCGTGGCAGTCCTGGCATCCACGACCGCCAGCGGTCTCCTCCCACACCAGCTTGCCGAGTGCGAGCAGCGGGTCGTTGTCCGGCGTCGCGGTTCCCGCCGTGGTCGTGGTGGTCCCGCCCGGGATCGTCGTCGTGGTCGCACCCGGGATCGTGGTCGTGGTGGTCGTGTCCGGTGGGGCGCTGCCGCCCCGCAGGTAGCCGATGACGCTGTTGATCTGGGCCTCGGTGAGGATGCGCCCGAACCGCGGCATCAGTTTGTAACCCTCGAAGATCCGGTTGTAGATGAAGATGTCCCCGCTCTCCAGCGCCGCCGATCCGATGGCCAGACTCGGAATCCCCTGATCCTCGTCGCCGGTGCGGTCGGACCCGTGACAACGCGAGCAGGCAAGGAGGAAGAGTTGCTCTCCGGTCAGGTTCTCGTTCTCCAGCGGGGTGCGCCAATTGACCATCGAGAACTCTGCAGCCTCAAGTGAACGCAGGTACGTGGTGACCGCGTCTACCTCCTCCGAGGTGAGCGCACCGCCGTAGTCGAGCGAGTAGGCCACCATCTCGGTTCCAGGAACGCCCACGGCGATCAGTTGCTCGATCTGGCTGTCGTTCACCGAGAGCAGGAACTCGGTCGATCCAATGGCGGGGGCGACCGCCCCCGTGCCGTCGGCGCCATGACAGGATTCGCAGTTGGCGCGATAGATCTCC
>CAYTTU010000158.1:0-6703 GCA_964440905.1 uncultured Acidimicrobiia bacterium
AAACCCGAGGACCCGGCGATGAGGATGGGCATTCGCCGGGAGGGTACCGCGACCGTCCGGTTGCCCGAGGTGCTCGACGCCCGACGCCCGACGCCCGATGCCCGATTCCGGAGGCCAGACACCAGACATAGGATCGAAATCCAGAATCCGGAGTCTGAACTTTGAACTCTGAACTCCGAACTCTGAACTCCGACCTCAGGAGTCCCCCGCCGCTATCTCTGCGAGAGCTCGGTCCACCCGCCGCCGCCACTCCTCCGTCATCTCTGCCACCGACCCGTAATCGGGATCGATCGCCTCACACACCACCACCCGCACCGGGGCGCGCCTGATCCGGTGAACACCGCGTCCCATCACCCGGTCGGTTCCGTGAATGGCAATCGGCACCAGGGGCACCCCGGCGCGACGCGCCAGCCAGGCGGCCCCGCGCTTCGGGGGTGACTCGCCCCATTGCCACACCCTCTCGCCCTCGGGAAAGACTCCGATGGTCCCGCCCACCGCCAGCTCGGCGAGCGCGGTGCGCAAGGCGCCAAGTGGAGCCCGGGTGCGCGACATCGGGATGGCGCCGAGCCAATGGGTGAGTCCATCGAAGAAACGCGACCTCCCGAACAACTCGTCTACCGCCAGGAAACGCACCGGGCGATTCGACACCATCCCCACCGCCACCGCATCCACGTGGGAGAAGTGGTTGGCGGCGATCACCACCGGTCCAGCGGGCAGCGCGGGACCAAACCGCTGGAAGTCGACCCACAACCGCCCCAATCCCCGGCCGAGCGGCCTGGCCACCCGCCACGCCGTGGCGGAGCCCAAGGGGAGCCCGGAATCAGTTCGATGCGCCAAGTTCGGCAAACAGCGCGCTGAAGGCCAGTTCGGGACGCTGGTTCGCCTCGAGGGATTCGGCGGTGGCCAGCACTCGTCGCGCCCGAGCCACCGCCTGGCGGGCACCGATGCCGGCAAGGTCGGTCCCGGGAACGTCGCGATTGCGCACTGGCCCTCCAAACGAAGCCACCGCGGCATCGCGGTACCACGACGCCAGGATCTCGAGCCCGGAGAGGTGCAGGGCCGCCACGGCGCGCCTCCGCTCCCGGTCGTGACGCTCCCGCATCGTGCGAAGGTCGCGCCCCTCGGCCTCGGCGGCAGCGAGGTCGCGCTCCTGCCGCTCCCCCATTCCCGACAGCAGAGGATCGGCGGCGGCGACCATCGCCTCGGCGAGGCGGATGGCGTCACCGGGCTGAGTGGTGAGCCGCGACGGAATCGAGAGCCACGCCTCGCGGAAGGAGGCCACCGCCGGGCTGGTGGCAAGGAGCAGGGCGAGCCCGGGCCGGCCTCCGGCGGCGACCGCAACCCGCTGGGCCTGATCCGCCGGCACGCCGGTGGCGACCAGGGCGGTGACGATCTCCTCCTCCGACACCCGCCCGAAGAGCACGGTTCGAGAACGGCTCGCCACGGTGGCGGGAAGGTCGTGCTCGGTTTCGGCGATGAGGATGAAGATGGTCGAGGCGGTGGGCTCCTCCAGCGTCTTGAGCAGGGCGTTGGCGGCCTCGTCGGTCATCGACCCGGCGTCCTCGAGAAGGAACACCTTGTGCGTCGCCTCCACCGGGGTGAGCACCGCCCGCGCCACCGTCTCCCGGGCGCGATCGACCCCCATACCGGTCCGACCGTCCGGTTCGACGACCATCAGATCGGGATGAAGATCCGCAAGCACCCGGCGGCGGCCATCGGGGTCGTCACCGCACAGCAGCAGCGCAGCAAACCGGCGCGCCACAGCGGCTTTGCCGACGCTTCCCGGTCCCAGGAAGAGATAGGCGTGGGCGGGACGCGCCGCCTCGGCGGTGAGCAGTTCGGTAACAGCGCCGTGGCCGACGATCCCGGCAAAGACTCCGCTCACACTTCCTCCACCACCGCCATGACGGCGGCGACGATGTCCGCGACCGGGAGAGTCGCATCGATCACGACGAAGCGGTCGGGTTCGGCGACGGCAAGACGGTCATAGGTCTCCGCCACCACGCGCTGCAGGTCGATGCCGGCCGAGGATATGCGGTCACGCTCGTCCTCGCGCGCCAGCCCGGATTCGGGGTCGAGCCGCAACAACACCACCAGGTCGGGGACCACCCCTCGCAAGCCGATCTCGTTCACCTGGCGCACCACGTCGACTCCCAGCCCCCGACCGCCACCCTGATAGGCGAGCGACGAGTAACAGGAGCGATCGCTGATGACGATGTCCCCGCGCTGCAGGGCGGGTGCGACCACAGTGGCGGCGAGCTGCGCCCGGGCGGCGGCAAAGAGCATGGCCTCGGTCCAATCGTCGAGATCGTTGCCCAGTCCGAGCAGGATCTGGCGAATCGACTCCCCTACCGCGGTGCCACCGGGCTCTCGCACCACAGTCACCGCGCGACCCTCGGCCTGGAGGGCATCGGACAGGGCACGGGCCACGGTGGACTTGCCCGCCCCGTCGATGCCTTCAACGGCGACGTACCGGGTCACTTCCCCTCGCTACCCGGCTGAACCCGCTCGATCTCGGCCGTTTCGCCGAGACCCGACACGCTCTTGCGATAGCGGCGGTAGGCCTCGGAGGCGGCGTCGACTTCGGGCCGCGGGGCGTGACTCAGGGCGATCAGGCTGCGACGCACGCTCCACAGAGTGGCGGCGCCGCTCACCGCCATCGTGAGCCCACCGACGAGTAGGACGTCGCGGATGCCGCTGGAGAGCAGACCCGGCAGCCGACCGTCCAGGAATCCGGAGAGGGGCACGGCCAACATCATCGCGGTGAGGAGACCGATGCGCAGCAGCGAGAACAACGCCGCAAAGGTGCGCCCCCTGACCTCGTCGCTGGCCTGCTCGTGGAGGTGGGCGAATCCGAGCACATAGGCGGCACCGGCTCCGATGCCCATCATCCCCACCCAGCCCAGGGCGCCGATGAGTGTCTTGACGAAGGCGGCGGAACCAAGTGCGACGCCGGTAGCGAGGAGGGCGATTCCAAAGAGCACGTCCTTGTAGCGGAAGCGCGGACCGAAGATCGTCACCAGCACGATGCCCGTGCCGGCGCCGAGTCCAAAGGCCGTGAGCAGTGCCGGAAACCCCGCTGCCCCCGAGTCGAGCACATTGGTGGCGAACGGCTTGCCCAACACCACGATGATTCCGCCTCCGGCCAGGGCGGAGGTCATCGCCAGCACCACCGCGCGCACCCGGCGATGCGACGCGACGAACACCACGCCCTCCTTGAGATCGCGCACCACGGCCATCGGACTCCAACGGCGCTCGCCCGGAGGACGCTTGCGGCGCACCGCGGCTGGAAGGGTCATGATCAAGGTCGCCGAGATCAAGTAGGTGGCGGCATCCACAAGAAATGCCAGCCCCTCCTGGGTTCCCGGCAGCAGTCCACCGAGGGTGATGTTGTCGCCCAGCGATGCCAGCCCCGTAAAGATTGCCGCCCCGAGAGGAAAGGTGCCGTAGGCGGCGCTGAGCGACAAGCTGTTGGCCTGGACCAATTCGGAGCGCGACACCAGCGTCGGGACGGTCGCCTCTTTGGCGGGCTGAAACACCAGGGTGAGGGCCTCGAGAGCGAGGTTGACCAGGATCAGCTGGAGGATGGTGTCGGTGAACGCCAGCGAGAACACGAGCACGGCGCGGCCCAACTCGGCGATGACCATGGCGTACTTGCGATTGAGTCGGTCGGCAATGATCCCGCCGATCGCGGCGAAGAACAGGCCGGGAAGGATGCGCGAGGTGAGAGCAAGCACGATGCCGCCGCTGCCGGCGAGGGCTTCGGCCAGCGACAAGGTGGCCAACATCGCCACCCAGTCGCCCGTGCTGCTGACGAAACCCGCCTTCCACAGCCGCGAGAAGGGTCCGGAGCGCATCAGGGCCCAGGCGGAACGGCGCGGGGCGTCAGTCACCGGAGCCAGGCTAGGCGGCGCCGCGATGCGAGAGACCGGAACTGGACTCGATACCCGATACCCGACACCCGATACCCGAGCCGGAGGCCGACAGGCACCGCCATTGGCTATTGGCGATTGGCGATTGGCGATTGGTCAAAACCCGTCGCCCATCGCCGCCTCTGGCTGAGGACTGACGGCTGACGACTGGCGTCAGCTGTCAGTTTTCGGCTGCGGAGCCGCCTTCCCCGCCTTCACCGGCTTGCCTTCGCCTTCGAGTTTCTCGCGGCGTTCGGCGAGCAGCGTCGAGGCGCGCTCGATCGCGATCCGTTCCACCGAGTCTTCCCGTCGCAGCGAGGCGTTCACCCCGCCGTCGGTGACGTATGGCCCGAAGCGGCCATCGCGCACCTCGACCTGCCACCCGGTTGCGGGATCGGCCCCCAGCACACGCAACGGTCCGCGGGCCGCGTGACCGCGACGCTGCTTTGGCTCGGCGAGGATCGCCAGGGCACCGGCGACGTCGAGGGTGAACAACTCCTCCTCGGTCTGCAGGCTGCGAGTGTCGGTGCCTCGCTTCACATATGGACCGTAACGACCGTTGGCGGCGACGATCTCATCACCTGACTCGGGGTCGGTGCCGACGACGCGGGGAAGCGAGAGCACCTGAAGTGCATCTTCCAGAGTGAGAGTCTCCGGACTCATCGACTTGAACAAGGAGGCGGTCGGTAGCTTGACCTTCTTGTCGACGGTCTCGCCGAGCTGAACGTACGGACCGAATCGCCCGGTGCGCAGCATTACTGGCAGTCCGGTGGCAGGGTCGTCCCCCAAGACGCGGTCTGTGGCCGGTGCATCGAAGAGCTCCTGGGCGCGCTCCGGGGACAGCTCGTCGGGTGGGATGTCCTCGGGAACGCTGACTCGCTCCTCGCCACGCTCCAGGTACGGCCCGAACCGGCCACTGCGCAGCACGACACCGTCGATTCCGTCGAACGGCAGCGTGTTGATCGCCCGGGCGTCGGCATTCTCCATGGCTGACTTGACGACATCCACCAGGCCTGGATGCCCGTTGCCGAAGTAGAACGCCTGCAGATACGGAACCATCTCCCTCTGGCCTTCGGCGATCTCGTCGAGGTCTTCCTCCATGGCAGCGGTGAACCCGTAGTCGACCAGATCGGTGAAGTGCTCCTCGAGCAACCCGACGGCACAGATGGCGGTGTAGGTGGGGATCAGTGCCGCGCCGCGTTTCCACACGTAGCCGCGGTCCTGGATCGTCTGGATGATCGAGGCGTACGTCGAGGGCCGCCCGATGCCGAGCTCCTCGAGGCGCTTCACCAGTGACGCCTCGGTATAGCGCGCCGGGGGCTTGGTCTCGTGTCCCGAGGCCTCGAGACGGTGCACTTTGATCGCCTCACCTTCGCTCATCGCCGGGAGCCGCTTTTCCTGATCCTCTAGCTCGGCATCGGGATCGTCCGAGCCCTCCACGTAGGCGCGAAGGAATCCGGGGAAGGAGATCACTCGCCCCGAGGTGGCGAACTCGGCATCGCGACCCGAGGCTCCGACGCCGCCGAGGCGCACCTGGACCGACTCCCCCACCGCATCAGACATCTGCGAGGCGACGGTGCGCTTCCATACCAACTCGTAGAGCCGGAACTCGTCCCGGCTCTGCAGCTGGCCGCGCAGCTGTTCCGGGATGCGGAACCTGTCGCCTGCGGGCCTAATCGCCTCGTGGGCCTCCTGGGCATTCTTGACCTTCGAGGTGTACACCCGGGGTGAGGCGGGCACGAAGTCCTGCCCATATAGCTCGACCACCTGGCTGCGAGCGGCGGCGATGGCGCTCTCCGACAGCGACACGCTGTCGGTGCGCATGTAGGTGATGAATCCGTTCTCGTAGAGCCGCTGCGCCACCTGCATCGTGTGCCGGGCCGAAAAGCCCAGTTTGCGGCCCGCCTCCTGCTGCAGCGTCGAGGTGCGAAACGGTGGGTACGGCGAGCGACGGAACGGCTTGCTCTCCACCGACCGCACCGCAAAGGGAACTCCCTGGAGGTCGGCCACCACGTCGTCTGCCCCGGCCCGGTCCAGCACGACGACGTCGTCGCGCGATACCCCGCCCTCACGATCGAAGTCCTTGCCGGAAGCGACCCGCACTCCGCCGAGCGAGTTGAGAGTGGCCACAAAGCCGCCGGCGGACACGGAGAAGTCGCCCTCGACGTCCCAGTACTGGGCGGCGCGAAACTTGATCCGCTCCCGCTCCCGTTCCACCACGATGCGAATCGCCGGGCTCTGCACCCGACCGGCGGAAAGCTTGGGCCGCACCAGGCGCCACAGCACCGGCGACACCTCATACCCAAAGAGGCGATCGAGGATGCGCCGGGTCTCCTGAGCATCGACGAGACGGCGATCCACTTCACGGGGCGACTCCACTGCAGCGGTGATGGCGTCGCGGGTGATCTCGTGGAACACCATCCGCTTCACCGGGACCTTGGGCTTGAGCACCTCGGTGAGATGCCAGGCGATCGACTCACCCTCGCGGTCTTCGTCGGTGGCGAGGTACAGCTCGTCGGCGCCTTTGAGAAGCTTCTTCAGGTGGTCGATCTGCTTCTTCTTGTCGGCGGGCACGACGTAGAGCGGCTTGAACCCGTTGGCGGTGTCCACACCGAGGCGCGCCCACGGCTCCTTCTTGTGGCTGGCAGGCACGGCGGCAGCGTTGCGCGGCAGGTCGCGCACATGCCCGATCGACGACTCGACCGTGTATCCGGCTCCGAGGAATCCGGAAATGGTGCGAGCCTTGGCGGGCGACTCGACGATGACGAGTTTCATCGGCCTCGGGGGTAGGG
>CAYTTU010000159.1:0-6623 GCA_964440905.1 uncultured Acidimicrobiia bacterium
TTGCAGGATTTCCTTGATCCCGCCAGCTCCGAGGCGGGCCGGAACCCCCAGATACACGTCGCTCACCCCGTACTCCCCCGTCACCCAGGCGCACACCGGCATCTGCGAACCGGTGTCGCCCAGAACCGCCTTGACCATCAGGGCCGCCGCCGCCGAAGGGGCGTAGTAGGCCGATCCCGTCTTGAGCAGGGCCACGATCTCGGCTCCGCCGTCCCGGGTGCGGGTGACCAGTTCCTCGATGGCGGCGGCATCGAGCACCTCGGTGAGCGGCTTGCCAGCCACCGAGCACTGCGAAGGCACCGGGACCATGGTCTCGCCGTGGCTCCCCAGGGTGAGCGCCTTGATCTCGAGGATGTCGGCCCCGGTCTTCTCGGCGATGAAATGAACGAAGCGGGCGGTATCCAGGTTGCCCGCCTGTCCGATAACCCGGGTGCGTGGG
Source organism: uncultured Acidimicrobiia bacterium (assembly GCA_964440905.1). Taxonomy (GTDB): domain Bacteria; phylum Actinomycetota; class Acidimicrobiia; order Spongiisociales; family UBA11373; genus UBA11373. The sequence goes on from CAYTTU010000159.1 coordinate 440, forward strand.
AAGCCCGACACGTCGGCGGCCAGGGTGGTCATCTGGTCCAGCGGATTGGTGACCACGATGAGCACCGCGTTCGGGGAGTGCTCAGCGATGCTCGCGGTGACCCCTCTGACGATCAAGGCATTGACCTCCAGCAGGTCCATGCGGCTCATCCCCGGCTTGCGGGGCAGACCGGCGGTGATCACCACCACGTCGCTGCCGGCGGTGTCGCGGTAGTCGTTGGTCCCGATGACCCGGGTGCGGTAGCGCTCCAGGGGACGGGACTGGTTCATGTCGAGAGCCAGGCCCTGCGGCAGCCCTTCCACGATGTCCGTCATGACGATCTCGTCGCACACATCCGCCTCGGCGAGGCGCTGCACGGTGGTGGAGCCGTACTTGCCCGCCCCGACGACGGTGACTCTGGTCATTGGATCTCCTTGCGAGCTCGCGGCGAGGCTAATGCTTGCGGAGGACCGGCAATTCGCCATTGGCTATTGGCTATTGGCTACTCCGAGAGCCAACCGCCCGCGCACCTCGATCCGATTCACGCTGCGTCTGGCCAATTGCCAATTGCCAATTGCGGGAGGCCGCCGACAGGCGGCCGACCTACAGCCTCTCGATGATCGCGTCGGCAAATTCGCTGGTCTTCACCAGGGTGGCTCCCTCCATCATCCGGGCGAAGTCGTAGGTGACCACCCGATCGGCGATGGCCGCCTGCAAGCCACGCTCGATCGAGTCGGCGGCCTCCAACCAGCCCAGGTAGCGCAGCATCATCACCCCGGAGAGGATCACCGAGCCCGGGTTGACCTTGTCCTGGCCGGCGTACTTCGGTGCGGTGCCGTGGGTGGCCTCGAACACCGCATGACCGGTGTCGTAGTTGATGTTGCCTCCGGGGGCGATCCCGATACCCCCCACCTGGGCGGCGAGGGCATCGGAGATGTAGTCGCCGTTGAGGTTCATCGTGGCGATCACGTCGTACTCGTCGGCCCGGGTGAGGATCTGCTGCAAGAAGGCATCCGCAATGGAGTCTTTGATCAGCAGGCGGTCCCCGGACTCACCGCCGCTGGCCTCCCACGACACGGTGCGATCGCCGAACTCCTCGGCGGCCACCTCATACCCCCAGGTGCGGAAGGCCCCCTCCGTGAACTTCATGATGTTGCCCTTGTGCACCAGGGTCACCGAGCGCCGCTTCTCCGCCAGGGCGTGGCGGATGGCGGCCCGCACCAGGCGCTTCGAGCCGGTCTCGGAGATCGGCTTGATCCCGATCCCGCTGTCGGGCCGGATGTCCCACCCCATGCCGTCGAGGAACTCGAGAAGGCGCTTTGCCTCCGGTGTGCCCGCCGCAGCCTCGAGACCGGCGTAGACGTCCTCGGTGTTCTCCCGGAAGATGATCATGTCCACCTTCTCGGGATGCTTCACCGGTGACGGCACCCCGTCGTACCACCGCACCGGGCGGACACAGGCGTAGAGGTCCAAGATCTGGCGGATCGCCACATTGATGCTGCGGATCCCCCCGCCCACCGGTGTGGTCAGCGGTCCCTTGATCCCCACCAGGTGCTTCGTGAAGGCGTCCAGGGTGGCCTGAGGCAGCCAGTCGCCGGTCTGATCGAAGGCCGACTGCCCCGCCAGCATCTCGGTCCAATGCAGCCGGCGCTTGCCGCCGTACGCCTTGGCCACCGCGGCGTCGAACACCCGCACCGCCGCCGCCCAGATATCGGGCCCGGTGCCGTCACCCTCGATAAACGGGATGATCGGCTCGTCGGGGACCTTGAGGCCCTGCGGTCCCATGGTGATGCTGGCGGGCAATTGAGGACTCCTGAGTGTGGGGAGGCGATTATCGCGGAGTTCGTCAGGCTGGCGACCCGCTACCCGCTACCCGCCACCCGCAAAGGCTGGGTCAAAAGTGCGCTCGAGTCTGACGGGAGGCCGGGGGTGGGAGGCGGGAGGCGGCAAGCCGGAGGCGGGACGTCCTCATCCCTGATCGAATTCCTCCGCCAACATCACCGTGTTCCACAGCAGACCGGCGATGGTCATTGGGCCGACTCCGCCCGGCACCGGGGTGACCCCGGCGGCGACCGAAATCACTTCCTCGAACACCACGTCGCCCACCAGGTTGGAATCGACCCGGGTGGTGCCGACGTCGACCACCACCGCTCCCGGTCTGACGTGTTCCGCGGTGATCAGACCGGGATGACCGGCCGCCACCACCAGAATGTCGGCCTCCCGGGTGACCGCGGCCAGGTCCCCGGTGCGGGTGTGGGCAACGGAGACCGTGGCGTCGCGGCCCCGGGAGGAGAGCATGATCGAAAGCGGCCGCCCCACCAGCGACGATCGGCCCACCACCACCACCCGAGCCCCCTTGGTGGAGATGTTGTGAAAGTCGAGCAGTCTGAGGATGCCGGTGGGCGTGGCCGGTCGTGGCGCCGGGAGGCCAAGGACCATCCGCCCCAGGTTGTGGGGATGCAATCCGTCGGCGTCCTTGCGGGGCAGGATGCGCTCCAGCACCGGAGCCGGGTCGAGATGGTCGGGCAACGGCAGTTGCACCAGAAAGGCGTCCACGTCGGGATCCCGGTTGAGTTCGTCGACGAAGGCCTCCACCTCGTGCTGGGCGGCGGTGGCGGGAAGGCGGTGGTCGTAGGAGCGGATACCGGCCTCGAGAGCGTTGCGGTGCTTGATGCGGACATAGACCTCGGAGGCGGGGTTGTTGCCCACCAGGAGCGTCGCCAACCCCACCCGCTTGCCCATGTCGGCCAACGCCCCCACCCGCCCAGCCACCTCGGCCCGCAGCAGAGCGCCGGCTTCGGTGCCGGAGAGAACGCGGCCGGGTGGAGGGGTCATGGGGCGGAGTGTAAGGAGAGAGTCGTCAGTCGTCAGTCGTCAGTCGTCAGTCGTCAGTTTGGAGTTTGGAGTTTGGAGTCAGAACGTTCCGGAACTCTGAACTCCAAACTCTCAACTCTGAACTCACGGCTCATGACTTCCTAACTACGTCCCTGATCATCGAAATCACCGTCCCCACTGCGCCCAGGTTGTAGCCCTCGGGGATAACGATGTCGGCGTAGCGCTTTGACGGTTCGACGAACTGCAGGTGCATCGGGCGAACCGTGTGCAGGTACTGATCGCGCACCGAGTCGAAGGTGCGGCCCCGTTCCTTGATGTCCCGCTCCCAACGCCGGGCGAGGCGCAGGTCGGGGTCGGTGTCGACGTACACCTTGAGATCCATCACGGCACGCAGCGTCGGCTCGTACAGCACCAGGATCCCCTCCACGATCACCGCCGGTCGGGAATCGACTGCAACGGTCTCCGCAGCCCGGTTATGCACGGTGAAGTCGTACACCGGGCGTGCGATGCTCCGCCCCGCCCGCAATTCCTCGAGGTGGTGGACCAGCAGCTCGGTTTCCATCGAGTCAGGGTGGTCGTAGTTGACCTCGGCGCGCTGCTCGAGGGGCAGGTCGGTCTGATCGCGGTAGTAGGCGTCCTGTTGAATGAGCACCACCGACTCCGGCCCGATGGCGTTGACGATCGATTCGGCGATGGTGGTCTTGCCCGATCCGGACCCCCCACCGATGCCGATGATCAGGGGCCCTTTGGTGGGCCAATGCGCCGAACCACTAAAGGGCATGGGGCGAGGGTAGTGACGGTCGCCTTCACCCCGGCCGTGGGTCAGTTCAGAGACTGGAGTTTGGAGTCTGGAGTTTGGAGTTTGGAGTCAAAGTCACCGTGGGGCGCTCTTCGGACCCTGCCCTCTGAACTCTGCCCTCTGAACTCTGCCCTCTGAACTCTGAACTCTGCCCTCTGAACTCTGAACTCTGAACTCTGAACTCTGAACTCAGACCACGTGCCACCGTCTACTGGTACGTCGCCTTGGCGAACCTCATCGACTCGGTGATCAGCTGCTTGAGCACGGCCAGGTCCACGTCAGCCAGCCGCTTGATGTAGAGGCAGGACTTGCCGCGCTCGTGCTTACCGAGCTTCGCCATCAGGTCGGCATAGCGGGGAAACCCGCCCATGATGTAAACGGTGAGAGCCTGTCTGCGCGGCGAGAACGCGGCAAGCGGCCAGTCTCCCTCCCGGCCGCTGGCGTAGATGTAGTGGTGAGTGCCGAAGCCGACGATGCTCGGTCCCCACATCTTCGGCTCCGCTTTGGTGATCTGCTTCATGATCCGCACCAGAGTGAGGGAGTCCTCGCGTCGCTCCTCGTGGGGGACCCGCCCGATGAAGGCCGCAACGCTGGCCGCAGTGGGCTTGGTCTTCACTTCCGCCATCGCACCTCCTCGTGATTCGATGACGACTGACGACTACAGAAGTGCCGCCACCGCCTCACCGATCTGTGTCGGATCATCCACCACCGTCACCCCGGCCTCGCGCAGCGCGGCTTGTTTGGCCTGAGCGGTGCCGGACGAGCCGGAGATGATCGCCCCGGCGTGGCCCATCTTCTTGCCGGCGGGTGCGGTGACCCCGGCGATATAGGACACCACTGGCTTGGTCACCTGGTCGCGGATGAACCGGGCGGCCTCCTCTTCGGCGCTGCCCCCGATCTCGCCGATCATCACCATCGCCACCGTCTCCGGATCGGCCTGAAACCGCTGCAGCACGTCGACGAAGGAGGTGCCGGGCACCGGGTCGCCGCCGATGCCGACGGAGGTTGACTGACCGATGCCGCGCTGGGTGAGTTCGTGGATCGCCTGGTAGGTGAGGGTCCCGGAACGGGATACCACTCCGACGTTGCCGGGAAGGGTGATCTCGTGCGGGGTGATCCCGACGTTGCACTTGCCGGGAGAGATCACCCCGGGGCAGTTGGGCCCGATCAGGGTGGTGTCACTGGTCTGCTTCAGGTAGTTGTACACCCGGGCCTCGTCGTGGGCGGGGATGCCCTCGGTGATGGCCACGATCAGCCCGATGCCCGAATTGGCAGCGGCCTCGAGGATGCTGTCGGCGGCAAAGGCGGGGGGCACGAACACCATGGCGGTGTTGGCGCCGGTGGCGATCACCGCCTCGGCCACGGTGTCGAACACCGGAATCCCCTCCACGTCGCTGCCCCCCTTGCCCGGAGTGACGCCGGCGACGACGTTGGTGCCCGAGGCGCGATTGCGCAGCCCGTGAAAGCGCCCCTGCGACCCGGTGAGTCCGGTGACGAGGAGGCGGGTGGTGGTGTCCACATAGATGGACATCAGCGCCTCGCTCCGCTCGGCGAGTTGGTCGCGGACGGATGACGGAAGACGGAAGACGAGCGCCTCCGCAGGATCGTCGTCCGTCGTCCGTCGTCAGTCATCGCGACCCATCTCCCGCCAGCGCGACCGCCTTTTCGGCTGCCTCTCGCATCGTCGCCACCGGGATCACCTGATCCGACGTGACCGCGGCGAGGATGGCGCGGCCTTCGGGGGCGTTGGTGCCGTCGAGGCGGACCACGATCGGCCAGGGCAGGGTGAGCCGGCCGATGGCTTCGACGATCCCCTGGGCCACCAGGTCGCAGCGGGTGATGCCGCCGAAGATGTTGATCAGCACGGAGCGCACCGAGGGGTCGTGGGTGAGCACCTCGAGGGCATTGCTGATGGTGTCGGCCCCGGCACCGCCGCCGACGTCGAGGAAGTTGGCCGCCCGTCCGCCCACCAGCGCCACCACGTCGAGCGTGGACATCACCAGACCGGCGCCGTTGCCGATGATCCCCACCGACCCATCCAGCTTGATGAAGTTGAGGTCGCGTTGGCGGGCCATCTCCTCGATCGGGTCAGGGGTAAACGCTTCGCGGAACGACTCGAAGTCGGGATGACGGAAGAAGGCGTTGCCGTCGAGGGTTACCTTGGCGTCGAGCGCCACGATGTCCCCCGCTGCGGTGAGGATCAGCGGGTTGACCTCAACCAGGTCGCAGTCGAGCGAGACGAAGGTCTTGTACAGCGACTGCAGCATGGCGATCGACTTGCGGGCGCTGTTGCGGTCGAGCCCGGCCCGATACACCAGCTCGGCGGCCTGCCAGTTGGTGAGGCCGAGCACCGGATCGATGTGCATCCGCACCAGGGCGTCCGGGGTCTCGACGGCGACCACCTCGATGTCCATCCCGCCCCGGGCCGACACCATCGCCAGATGCTTGCGAGCGGCCCGGTCCAGCGTGAAGGACACGTAGTACTCGGCGGCGATATCGGATGCCTGCTCCACCCACACCAAGCGCACGGTGTGGCTCTTGATGTCCATCCCCAGGATCTCGCCAGCCCGG
>CAYTTU010000160.1:0-4653 GCA_964440905.1 uncultured Acidimicrobiia bacterium
GGTGTGAAAACCCGGGTAGGGCAGAGTGGCGAAATCGACAGGCCGGGGCCGGTCCGGACCGATCACCCGCACCCAGTCCTTGCCGGTGGTGATCTCGCAACCCGACTCCGCCAGCTTGCGCAGCTCCATTCTCAGATGTTCCGGTACGCAGTCGGTGACCGTGACATCGCCGCCGGTTATGGCTCCCGCCACCAGGTAGGTACCCGCCTCGAGCCGGTCGGGCACGGCGCGATGCGACGCCGCGGCGAGGCGTCCCACGCCCTCGATCTCGATGACCGCGGTGCCCGCGCCGCGGATCACGGCACCCATCTTCCCCAGGAACTCGGCGAGGTCCTGGATCTCGGGCTCGCGGGCCGCGTTGCTGATCACCGTCGTGCCCCGGGCCATCGCCCCGGCGAATAGCAGATTCTCGGTGGCGCCGACCGAAGGAAACTCGAGAGGCACTTCGGCGCCCCGTAGGCCGCCGGGAGCAGTGGCGATCAGCTCTCCATGCACCAACTCGAACTCGGCGCCCATGGCCCGCAGCCCGTCGAGATGCATGTCGATGGGACGGGAGCCGAAGTCGTCCCCGCCGGGCAGGGCAACCCGGGCGCGGCCGCAGCGCGCCAGGAGCGCTCCGAGCACCAGGATGGAAGCCCGCATCCGCCGGACTAGATCGATGGGGGCCTCGGGAAGCAGCTCCTCCGGCACCTCCACCTCGACCGCGGTTCCGACGAAGCGGCACCGCGCCCCGATGTGCTCTATGACATCACCCATCAGCTGCACATCGAGGATCGCGGGGACGTTGTCGAGACGATGCCGACCCGGGGCCATGAGCGTGGCCACCAGCTGCTTGAGAATGGCGTTTTTCGCCCCGAGCACGGCCACCTCGCCGTGCAACCTGCGACCCCCGGTCACAACGAGATCGTGCACTACATGATTGTACGGGTGAGCCGGGCTACACCACCCTTCGCCCCGGGTCCCCTCACTACCCTGCCAGTGATGCGCATCGCCATCGCCGCCGACCACGCCGGTTACCGGCTCAAGGAGCACCTCTCCCGGGCGATGGCCGCCGCCGGGCATGCCGTCACCGATCTGGGCACCCACGACGAGACGCCGGTCGACTATCCCGACTACGCCGCCGCGGTGGGACGCACCGTGGTGACAGGAAAGGCCGAGCGAGGGGTCGTGGTTTGCGGGTCGGGAGCCGGAGCCGCCATCGCCGCCAACAAGGTGATCGGGGTGCGCTGTGCCCAGGCCCACGACACCTACACCGCCCACCAGGCGGTGGAGCACGATGACGCCAATGTCATCGCTCTCGGGGCGCGGGTGATCGGCCCCGACCTCGCCGCCGAGATCCTCCTGGCTTTCCTGGACGCCCGTTTCACCAATGAGGAGCGGCACGCCCGCCGGGTCGCCAAAATCCGGGCGCTGGAAGACAATCGCTAGCTGCTCTGTTCTGGCTGATAGCTGACAGCTGACAGCCGACAGCTCGGAACTGAAGACTGACGACTCTTCTCCCGATACCATCGCTTCCTGACCCGGAGGCAGTCCCCATCGCCCCCCGCTATTCAAATCGTGAGCTGTCGCTGCTCGACTTCCAGGAGCGGGTGCTCGCCATCGGCGAGGATACGAACCTGCCCCTGCTGGAGAGAGTCCGCTTCGTCGCCATCGCGGCGGCCAACCTCGACGAGTTCTTTCAGGTCCGGGTGGCGGGGCTGCGGGAGCAGCTCGGCTCCGGCGTGTCCCTGGGCGCCGGCGACGACCTCACCCCACGCCAGCAGCTCGGGACCATCCGGGACCGCTGCCTACGGATCCACGATCGCATGGAGCGGATCCTCTCGGGTCAACTGATCCCGGCACTCGCCGATGACGGCATCACGATCACCGGATGGGAGGCACTCGACGACGACCAGCGCAAGGCTCTAGACGAGCTGTTCGAGCGAGAGATCTTCCCGGTGCTCACACCCCTGGCGGTCGACCCGACCCACCCCTTCCCGTACATCTCCAATCTCTCGCTCAACCTGGCGGTGACGGTGCGCGATCCGGAACGCGGTGTGGATCGGTTTGCCCGCGTAAAGGTGCCGCCGCTGCTGCCGCGCTTTCTCACTCCCGACGGGGCCGCCACCTTCGTCCCGGTGGAGCAGGTGATCGCCTCCCATCTCGACTCGCTGTTCCCGGGGATGACGATCGTGAGCAGCCACCCTTTCCGGGTCACCCGGAGCGCCGACCAGGCGATCGAGGAGGATGAGGCGGACGACCTTCTCAAGGCCGTCGAGGAGCTGCTGCAGACCCGGAGCCGCGCCTCCAAGCTGGTCCGTCTCGAAGTCGACGAGACGATGCCGGATCCGGTACTGGGCCTGCTGATGGATGAGATGGGGATCGGCCACGACCAGGTGTACACCCACACCGGGTTGCTCGACCTGGCCGGTTTCGGCATCCTCACCGCCCTTGATCGGCCCGATCTACTGCATCGCCCGTGGCAGCCGACCACCCAGCCGGTGCTGGCGATGTACGGACCCGGCGAGACCATCTTCGACCGGATCAAACAGCGCGACATCCTGGTGCACCTCCCCTACGAGTCCTTCGGCACTTCGGTGGGAGCATTCATAGCCGCGGCGGCGCGCGACCCCCAGGTGGTGGCGATCAAGCAAACGCTGTACCGCACCTCGATGCAGGATGACCCGGCTCTCGGAGGCGAGCAGTCGATCGTCAAATCGCTCATCGCCGCAGCCCGTTCCGGCAAGCAGGTGGTGGTGCTGGTCGAGTTGCGCGCCCGGTTCGACGAAGAGGCCAACATCCTGTGGGCCCGACTTCTCGAGGAGGCCGGGGTGCATGTGGTCTATGGCATCGCCGGACTCAAGACCCACGCCAAGGTCGCCCTCGTGGTGCGCCGCGAGGGTGACGGACTGCGCCGCTACTCCCACGTAGGCACCGGGAACTACAACCCGCGCACTGCCCGGGTCTACGAGGACCTCGGCCTCCTCACCGCAGACGAGGAGATCGGTGCCGATCTCACCGACCTGTTCAACACTCTCACGGGCTTCGGTCGCGACCCACACTTCCGGCAGCTGCTGGTGGCTCCGGCTCACCTGCGCGGCGCCCTGCTCGACCGGATCCGCGCCGAAGCCGACCGCGGTTCGAAGGGGCGCATCACGATCAAGCTCAACCATGTCGCCGACCGCGCCCTGATCGACGAGCTCTATGCCGCATCCCAGGCCGGGGTTCGGATCGATCTGATCGTGCGCGGCATCTGCTCGTTGATGCCGGGGGTCCCGAAGATGTCCGAGACGATCACGGTGCGCTCGATCGTCGGCCGGTACCTCGAGCACTCCCGAGTCTTCCGCTTCGGCGACGGCGACCGGGCCGAGTACCTGATCGGCTCCGCCGACCTGATGGAGCGCAACCTCTCCGGAAGGGTGGAGGTGCTGGTGCCGATCCGCAGTCCGCGCCTGCGCAACCGGCTGGAGGAACTTCTCCGGGTCTGTCTGGCCGACGATCGCCTCGCCTGGGAACTGCGCGGCGAGACCTGGGCGTCGGTCCCCACCCGCACCGGCCTCAACTCGCATCTTCGCTTCCAGGCTCTCGCCCATGGACGCTCCCAGGGCGCCCTACCGGATCCCGAGACCGCCACCACCCCGTCGGACCCCAGCGTGATCGCGTCCGGCGGCGTCGTCACCCGGAGCACCAAGGGGCGAACCGAGGTGCTCGTGGTACATCGCCCCCGCTATGGGGACTGGACCCTTCCCAAGGGCAAACTCGACGAGGACGAGTCGCTGGCCGAGGCGGCGCTGCGCGAGGTGCTCGAGGAGACCGGATACACCTGTGCGCTCGGCCCCGAGATCGGAATGGTCGAGTACCGCGATCGATCCGGAGTCCGCAAGTTCGTGCACTACTTCGCCATGACCGTGGAGGAGGGCTCCTTCCTGGCCAATCGCGAGGTGGACAAGGCGAAGTGGCTGGAGCCTGCGGCGGCTGCCGAGCGCCTCACTTACGAGCGTGATCGCGCCCTGATCCGTTCCTGGCTCAGCGCGGACTGACCCCAGCGACACCGGCAATCCAGTCGGTGACGATCCCGGCGAGGCGGTCGAGCATCTCTTCGTCACCGACGCCGCTGCGCCGCGGTACCCGGAATCCGTGGTCCGCATCGGGGACCACTTCGAGCCGGGCGAAGGGCAGTCGCGCCACCACCGCGGTGATCAACGGCAGCGGCGCCAGGGCGTCGCGCTCCCCCTGAACGAACAACATCGGTCCGCGGGCATCGAGGTGGTCCGTAGGACGCGGCTCGCGCTTCCCCATCGCCACCAGCGGGTATCCGAGAAACACCAAGCCGGGCGCGTCCACCTCGAGGTGCGATCCGATCCGTCCGCCCATCGACTTCCCGACCAGCACCGGGGCGGAGCCGCGATCCGCAACCACCCGGTCGTAGGCCTCGTGGTGGGCTGCCACCAGCCTTGCTGCCCGATCCGGGCTGCGCCTCCCCGCCGCCTGGTAGGGATAGTCGAGAGCGGCCACCCCGAAGCCTGCAGCGACCAGGCGCCGCCGCATCCCCGCCATGAAGGGGTGATCGCTGGCGGCGCCGGCGCCAGGGGCCAGCAGCAGCGGCGGGCCGGTGCCGTGCCAGGCCAGTCGGGCACCGGACTCGAGGAGCACCGCGGGTGGTGGGGTGGTCGC